>NZ_JBSQYS010000022.1:0-75106 GCF_055140945.1 Sunxiuqinia sp. | reverse complement strand
GATTTCTACCAGGAATTTAATACAAATAATTATGGAACCAATTAGTTTTAAAGACCTCAAGGGTAAAGTGTGTGTAATAACAGGTGGATCAGGAGTTATTGGCAGCGAAATGGTAAAAGCAATGGCTTCGGTTGGTGTAAAAATAGCTGTTGGTGGAAGCAGTACGGCCTCAGCTGAAAAAGCTGCAGCAAAACTTGCTGCTGAATTCGATACAAAAATTATTGGTGTAGAGGCCAATGTTCTGGATAAAGCTTCGCTTGAAAAGGCCAATAAGATTATTCGTGAAAAACTTGGTCCTATTGACATCCTGATTAACTGTGCAGGTGGAAATAATCCGGGAGCCACAACCAAAGTTGAAGAAATGACTGAGGAAAATATGGATAAACTGGAAGACACCTTTTATGGGTTAGACTTGGACGGTTTTGACAAAGTATTCGATTTAAACTTTAAGGGTACGATATTGCCATCGATGGTTTTCACAAAAGACATGTTAAAAAATAAAAAAGGAGTAATTTTGAATGTCTCTTCAATGAATGCTTACAAGCCATTGACAAAAATTCCGGCTTATTCAGCTGCAAAAGCGTCCATTAATAATTTCACCGAATGGCTGGCCGTTCACTTTGCAAAAATAGGTATTCGGGTAAATGGCGTTGCTCCAGGCTTTTTCATTACCAGCCAAAACCGCTTTTTAGTAATGGATGAAAAAACCGGAAACTTTTCGCCTCGCGGCCAAAAGATTGTAAACAACACGCCGATGGGAAAATTTGGAGATCCGCAAGACTTACAAGGTGCTACCTTATTTCTGATCTCAGATATTTCAGGGTTCATTACTGGTATTACAATTCCGGTCGATGGAGGTTACAACGCCTTTGGTGGCGTATAATTTTATCGCTTTCCGTAACAAGTCACTGTCATTTCAGGTAGACACCCAGTGCTGGGTGTCTATTTGAATGTCAAACAATCTGTCAAATCAATTATTCAAAATTTAAAATCAAAATAGAGATGAGCTTAGAATTAAAGAAAGACTGCAAATATTCGCTGGTTGTGCCTACGAGTATGGGGGTGCGTATTACTCCTGTTAACGGACAGCCGGTACATAGTAGCGATATGTTTAAAATGCAGGCAACCAGTGCCGAAACAAATGTGGCAAGTATTGCTTCTTTTCTCGGACTTCCGGTAAAAGTGCTTACAACTTTTGTGAAAGGAAGCCCGGTTGCCAAATTCATAAAAAGCAACCTGAAAAGTCGCCACATGGACTACGAGGGGCCCGAGGTTGAACAGGGAGATCCTTGGGGATACCGACACCAGTTTAATATCGCCGACAGCGGCTATGGATCTCGCGGACCTCGAGTACAAAATGATCGTGCCGGAGAAGTTGGAAGAACATTGAATGTAAAGGACTTTGACTTGGAGCGTATTTTCGGGCAAGAAGGCATACAAATTGTGCACCTGTCTGGTTTGATTGCAGCCCTGTCACCAGAAACCAGTACATTTTGTTTGGAAATTGCTCGAGCAGCAAAAAAATATGGAACACGTATTTCATTTGACCTGAACTACCGAGCATCGTTTTGGAAAGGTCGTGACAAAGAATTGCGCGAAAACTTTACGGAAATAGCTTCTGTTTCTGACATACTGATTGGTAATGAAGAAGATTTCCAATTGTGCTTAGGAATAAAAGGACCTGAAGCCGGAGGTAAAGGCATTGAGGAAGAAATTGAAGGATTTAAAGGAATGATTGGACGAGTGAAGAAAGCATTTCCCAATGCTTCAGTTTTTGCTACAACATTGCGTGAAGTTGTCAACGTGAACGAGCACCTTTGGGGAGCCATCATGTTGGAAGGAGACGACAACTGGCAGGTGATAATGCCTCGCACCATAAATGTTTTAGATCGTATCGGAGGTGGTGATGGATTTGTTGGAGGACTGCTTTACGGAATTTTAAAAGATTGGAATCCCGAAAAATGGCCACAGTTCGGCTGGGCAACAGGAGCCATGGCAACCACATTCCTTACCGATTACGCCCAACCAGCCGATGAAGATATGGTATGGAGCATCTGGGAAGGAAATGCAAGGGTGAAACGATAAATCAATTGACTATTTTGGATTTACCATTTACTATTTTCAAGAATGAATCCAGATGATTTAAAAAAGCGGTTTAAGGTTTTTGCATTGCGAATAATAAAGCTCTCAAAAAGTTTACCGAATGATTTAATTGGAAATACAATCGGAAAACAGATTATTCGTTCAGGCACTTCACCTGGAGCAAACTACCGAGCTGCTTGCCTTGGCAAATCCGACAAAGATTTTCTGAATAAATTGAAAATAGTAGAAGAAGAGCTCGATGAAACATCGTATTGGTTAGAATTAATTATTGAAGCAGAGCTAGTCAATCCGGATTTACTTGAGGATTTAATCAACGAAAACAATGAGCTTTTCAAAATTATTGTCAGTTCTATTACAACAATGAAACGAAAAATCAACTCAAAAAAGGAAAACTAAGGTAAATTAGGATTTAAAAGGATTGAGAGCCAATAGTCTTGAAAAACAGACTGATTAATTTGAGTATTAGTAAATTGTAAATCACTAAATTGTAAATACGAAGATGTTATATTACGAGATAGGTTCGACGGAACATGAACTAACAAATGAAGACCTCAAAAAGGGACTTTATCATGCGTTGGAACAAATACAAGGAGTCAACAAAGTGTTGGCAATTCCACCGGATTACACCCGACTACCCAGCCGGTCAGGAGAATTAACCGAACTGACGTGGAAATTTTATGGAGACAAATTGACCGATGTTCTACCGGCATTGGGGACCCACTCTCCAATGACTGATGGACAAATTAGCCATATGTTTGGCAGCTTACCTAAATCATTGATTCGCGAGCACGATTGGAGAAATGATGTTGTTACGGTAGGAGAAGTACCAGCCGAATTTGTAAAAGATGTCTCGGAAGGTGCAGTGGATTTTCCTTGGCCAGCTCAAGTTAATAAACTTTTACTGGAAGGAAAGTTCGATCTGATTTTATCAATCGGGCAGGTTGTCCCGCACGAAGTGGTCGGCATGGCTAATTACAACAAAAATGTATTTGTTGGAACCGGAGGTGTTGAAGGAATCAACAAGAGTCATTTCGTAGGTGCTGCCTACGGTATGGAACGAATGATGGGACACGCTGATACACCAGTGCGCAGAATCTTTAACTACGCATCCGATAATTTCACACAAAACCTACCTATTTTATATGTTCAAACCGTGGTTGGGTTAGATAAAACGGACGGAAAAGTAAAGACCCGTGGTTTATTTATTGGCAACGATTACGAAGTATTTGACAAAGCAGCCAAGCTTTCGTTACAGGTTAATTTTGAAATGCTGGATAAACCTCTGAAAAAAGTAGTCGTATGGCTCGATCCCACTGAATTCAAATCAACCTGGCTGGGCAATAAATCAGTTTACCGAACACGGATGGCTATTGATGATGACGGTGAACTAATTGTTTTAGCTCCAGCATTAAAAGAGTTTGGAGAAGATAAGGAGATTGACAGGTTAATTCGCAAATATGGTTACTTTGGAACTCCGGCAACTCTTAAATCGTGTGATGAAAATGAAGAGCTCCGGAACAATTTAAGTGCTGCGGCTCACCTAATTCATGGTTCTTCCGAAGGGCGTTTCAGTATTACTTACTGTCCGGGCAAGAAAACCGGAAATTTAACTCGCGAAGAAATAGAAAGTGTCGGATTCAAATATGGCGATTACGATGAAATCACTGCCCGATACAATCCGGAAACACTGAAAGATGGATTCAATACCCTGCCGAATGGAGAAGAAATCTTTTACATCTCAAACCCTGCAATTGGCTTGTGGGCTTTTAAAGATCGATTCAACTATTAATTTATCAGTTACCGGAAAATCTTGTTATACCACATGAAGCTAGATAAAATTAAATGGGGAATTATTGGATGTGGCGATGTCACTGAAAAGAAGAATGGCCCCCCACTCTACAAATTAGAAAACTCGAGTTTGGTTGCTGTGATGCGAAGAAATGGCAAACTGGCTGAAGATTATGCCAAACGTCATCAGGTATCGCGTTGGTACGACGATGCTGAACAGCTGATAAACGATGCTGAGGTAAATGCGGTATACGTGGCAACTCCACCAAATATGCATGCTGAATATGCCATAAAGGCCATGCGAGCAGGCAAACCGGTTTATATCGAAAAACCGATGGCAAAAACTTATGCGGAGTGTAAGAGAATGATCCAGGTTTCAGAAGAAACAGGAGTGCCTATTTTTGTAGCCTACTATCGGCGTGCATTACCATTATTTCTGAAAGTCAAAGAACTTCTGTATAATGATATTCTTGGCAAAACACTAGCGGTAAACATCCGCTTTTTTGAATCTTCAAAGGAACAAAACTTAAGCAAAAAGCAGCTTCCATGGCGCATAAAACCAGAAATTGCAGGTGCCGGTTTGTTTTATGACATGGGATCTCATGAACTGGATTTCCTGGATTTTATTTTCGGTTCAATTACAAAAGTAAGCGGACAGGCCCAAAACAGAGCTGGATATTATCCGGCCGAAGATACCGTTACCGCTTCTTTTGAATTTGAAAGTGGCGTTTTGGGAACGGGAAGCTGGAGTTTTGTTGTTGATCCTTCATCCGAAGAAGACACCATTGAAATTTTAGGAACAAAGGGTAAACTGTGGTTTTCCTGTTTCAATCCGATAAAACTCAATTTGCAAACAGAGCAAGGAGAGCTATTTTACGATTTCGACCAACCAGAACATGTTGGAGGAAATCATATTCAACTGGTAATTGATGAATTGCGAGGAGTTGGAAAATGTCCGAGCACCGGAAAATCAGCAGCCCGAACCAGTTGGGTGATGGAAGAAGTTGTAAAAGATTATTATTATAAAAAATGAAATTTGTAATCGACGATAAAATACCGTACATCAAAGGAGCATTAGAACCTTTTGGAGAAGTGGTTTATCTACCGGGAGCAAAAACGACTCCTGAAATTGTAAAAAATGCTGATGCCCTGATTACACGAACTCGCACAATTTGCAATGAAGCATTATTGAAGAATTCAACCGTCAGCTTTATTGCTACTGCAACCATTGGCTTTGATCACATTGATACTGATTTCTGTAAACAAGCCGGAATAGAATGGACGAATGCCCCCGGTTGCAACAGCAAGTCGGTGGAACAATACATTGCCTCTGCCCTGTTTGTTCTGGCTGAGAAAAAAGGTTTTCAGCTAAAAGATAAAACCATTGGTGTTGTCGGTGTTGGTCAGGTGGGTTCTAAAGTTGCCAAAGTATGTGAGTTGCTGGGTATGAAAGTTCTGCTAAACGACCCTCCCAGGGAACGTGCAGAAGGACCGAAACAGTTCGTCAGCTTTCAGGAGATAATCTCAAATTCAGACATTATCACCTTCCATGTACCATTAACCATGCACGGAGAAGACGCAACTTTTCATATGGCAGACTCGCTTTTTTTCAACTCGTTAGAACATTGCCCAATCATTTTTAACACATGCCGGGGTGAGGTAGTCGACACATTTGCCGGCGAGTCCGCAATTGAACGAGGACAAATTTCAGGAATGGTATTGGATTGCTGGGAGCGCGAACCCGAAATCGACCGGAACCTGTTACATCTGGTTGATCTGGCGACCCCCCACATAGCAGGGTACTCGAAGGATGGGAAGGCCAATGGAACAATGATGAGCATTCAGGCAATCAGTCAGTTTTTCAACCTTGGCATAGACGATTGGCAACCGCAGGGAGTAGATCTTCCGGAGCAAACAATAATTAGTCTGGATGGTTTAAATCGTACAGAGGAAGCGATCATTGGTGAAGCAATTCTTTTCACTTACGATATCAGGAACGATGACCAACAATTGCGAAATAATCCTGAACTGTTTGAGAAGCTAAGAGGCGATTATCCTGTACGAAGAGAATATCCCGTTTTTACACTTAAACCTAAAAATGTAAATGACGTAACACTTGACAAACTGAAACAACTTGGATTCAATATTTCAATTTGACATTCAATATAACTAACAAAAAAAAAGAAAATAAATTATAAAAAATGGCAAAATTAGCAGACATCGGTTTGATTGGGTTAGCTGTAATGGGCGAAAACCTGGTTTTAAACATGGAAAGTAAAGGCTACACGGTTGCGGTATACAACCGTACGGTAGAAAAAGTAGACAAATTTGTAAACGGACGAGGTGCCGGAAAGAATTTCATAGGGGCCCACTCTATCGAAGATTTAGTAGCTTCTTTAGAAAAACCCCGAAAAGTAATGATGCTTGTAAAAGCGGGGAAACCGGTTGATGACTTCATTGAATTACTGATTCCTCATCTGGAAGAAGGCGATATTATTATCGATGGTGGTAACTCTCACTTTCCCGACACGATTAGAAGAACAAAGTATGTAGAAAGCAAAGGACTGCTTTATATTGGAACTGGTGTTTCGGGTGGCGAAGAAGGTGCTTTAAAAGGGCCATCAATGATGCCGGGCGGGTCGCCCGCAGCTTGGCCACACGTGAAAGAAATTTTTCAGGCAGTGGCAGCCAAAGTGGAAGACAACGAGCCTTGTTGCGACTGGGTTGGTGAAGATGGCGCCGGGCATTTTGTAAAGATGGTTCACAACGGGATTGAGTACGGCGACATGCAAATTATTTGCGAAGCCTACCAAATGATGAAAGAACTACTTGGCATGAATGCCGATGAAATGCACGAGGTTTTCAAAGAATGGAACAACGATATATTGGACTCTTACCTAATTGAGATTACTCGCGATATTCTCGGTTTTAAAGATGAAGATGGCGAACCGCTGGTTGAAAAAATCCTGGACACCGCCGGACAAAAAGGTACCGGAAAATGGACTGGCGTTGCAGCACTAGATCTCGGCATTCCATTGACCCTGATTGGCGAATCAGTATTTGCACGTTGTTTGTCAGCGCAAAAAGATTTGCGTGTTGAAGCTTCAAAAGTAATTGAAGGCCCAAAAACAGAGTTTGATGGCGACAAAGCTCAAATGATTAACGACTTGAAAGATGCCTTATTTGGTGCAAAAATCATTTCGTATGCTCAGGGGTACAACCTCATGATGGAAGCAGCCAAGGAACATAACTGGAACCTGAACTACGGCGGCATTGCCCTGATGTGGCGTGGCGGTTGTATCATTCGTTCAGTTTTCTTAGCTGATATCAAATCTGCATTCGACAACAATCCAAACCTAGCCAATTTGCTACTTGATCCTTACTTTAAAGGTAAAGTTGAAAAAGCACAGGCTGGTTGGAGACGAGTTTGTGCAACAGCACTTTCTCATGGAGTTCCGGTTCCATCTTTAACTTCAGCATTGTGCTATTTTGATGGAATACGCAGCGAACGCTTGCCTGCAAACTTGTTGCAGGCCCAGCGTGATTACTTTGGAGCACACACCTACGAACGTTTAGACAAACCACGTGGCGAATTTTTCCATACCAACTGGACTGGCCGCGGGGGTGATACCGCATCATCAACTTATGATGTATAGAATAAGTTAAATCAAAAAAACAAATTCATATTTTAAAGCTGCTTCTCATATATTGGAAAGCAGCTTTTTCTTTTGAAGGTTGAATATTGATCCGATGGCTTGGAGTCATCGGATCAATAGAAAAACACCCACGCCAGCGATTGACTTTTCATCAAGTTATCGTAATTTGCATGATCCAACGCAAAATTTTATTCCATGCAATTCGAAAGTGGGCACCTCTATCATATATACAATCGGGGAAACAATTCACAAAAAATATTTTTCAACCGTGAAAACTATTTGTTCTTTCTAGGGAAAATCAAGAAGCACATTTTACCGCACGCTGATATTATTGCCTGGTGCCTCATGCCTACGCATTTTCATTTGATGATACATGTTAATCAGGTTCACATTGAGAATAGTGAGCAGGTGACTTTGAGTCACCTGCTCACTAGAAAACGTTCACTCAATGATTCAATTGCAATCTTGCTTCGTTCATACACCAGAGCAATCCAAAAACAAGAAAACAAAACCGGCAGCCTTTTTCAAAACCGAACCAAAGCCACCTGCCTTAAGCAAATCGACAAAATCGCTCCTGCCTGGTTTCAGTCAAATTACGGAGCAATAATCAACACCTCCTTTCCCGAAAGAGAATATCCACAAGTATGTTTCAATTACATCCATGGTAATCCGGTTAAAGATGGGTTAACCAGAAAATCATCTGATTGGGAATTTTCATCGGCACGTGATTATTCAGGACTTCGTAGTGGGAAAATAATTAACAAAGAGCGAGCAAATAAATTTGGGTTGGTTTATCAATAACCCTACAAGCCTACAGAGCAGGTGACTTTAAGTCACCTGCTCTGTAAAGATTCACCCAATTGCTAAATGTTTTAAGCCAAAAGTCCTATAACTTTGTAAAAATATTGTAGTTTTGCGCAATTTTTCAATCCAAAAGCTGATATATTATGGCGAAGTACTCAAATGAAGTTTCAAGAACCTTTAGCGAATATTTGCTGATTCCCGGCCTAACCGACAAGGACTGTTTACCTGACAACGTTTCGTTAAAAGCTCCATTGGTAAGCTTTAAAAAAGGCGAAAAGCCTAGTATGGAATTAAATGTCCCATTTGTTTCGGCAATCATGCAATCGGTTTCCGATCATAATATGGCAATTGCCTTAGCGCGAAATGGCGGACTATCTTTCATATACGGATCTCAGCCAATCGACACGCAGGCTGAAATGGTGCGTAAAGTAAAAAAATTCAAGTCTGGATTTGTTGAAAGTGATTCGAACCTGACGCCTGAAGACACCTTAGCTGACGTAATTGAATTGATTGAGAAAACAGGTCATTCAACTGTAGGAATTACAGCAGACGGAACAACCAATGGAAAACTATTAGGTATTGTTACCGGACGTGACTACCGTGTCAGCCGCGATTCTTTGGATAAAAAAGTAAAAGACTTCATGACTCCTTATGATAAAATCATCAAAGGGGAACTCGGAATTGCATTGAATGAGGCTAACGATATTATTTGGGACAACAAATTAAACAGTCTCCCAATCGTCGATAAAAATCAAAACCTACAATATTTCGTTTTCAGGAAAGATTACGAAAGCCATAAAGAACACCCGAACGAATTGTCGGATGGAAATAAAAAGCTAATGGTTGGAGCCGGTATTAACAGCCGCGACTATAAAGAACGTGTACCAGCATTGGTAGCTGCTGGAGCCGATGTGCTTTGTGTCGATTCCTCAGACGGCTTTTCATCTTGGCAACGCGAAACAGTGGAATGGGTTAAAAAAGAATTCAATGGCAAAGTAAAAATTGGAGCGGGCAATGTTGTTGACAAAGAAGGATTCCTTTTCTTAGCTGAAGCAGGTGCCGATTTTATAAAAGTTGGTATCGGTGGTGGTTCAATCTGTATCACTCGCGAACAAAAAGGAATTGGCCGTGGACAAGCAACCTCTATTATTGAAGTGGCAGTAGCACGCGACGAATACTTTGAACAAACAGGTACTTACATTCCAATTTGTTCTGATGGCGGAATTGTGCAGGATTACCACATGGTATTGGCGTTGGCCATGGGTGCCGACTTCCTGATGATGGGGCGCTACTTTGCTCGTTTTGATGAAAGCCCTACTCGCAAAATGATGGTGAATAACCGCTACGTAAAAGAATACTGGGGTGAAGGATCGAACCGTGCACGTAACTGGCAGCGTTACGACATGGGTGGAAGCACCGGTCTGAAGTTTGAAGAAGGTGTTGACAGCTATGTTCCTTACGCCGGGAAGTTGAAAGACAACCTGGATATTACCGTGGGTAAAATGAAATCAACAATGTGCAGCTGTGGATCAATCTCTATTCAACAACTAAAAGACGAGGCTAAAATCACACTGGTTTCGGCAACCAGTATTGTTGAAGGCGGTGCACACGATGTTATTCTGAAAGATACCAACATGTAAATAACACCATACATCATACAATAGTCCCTTTCTTTTAAGATCGGGACTTTTTTTTGCCCAAATTCAGCTTGAACAATAACGAATAAAAACCGTTCAACGTTTAATTAACTAATTAGACTTGAACGACTGAAGGCTACATGTAATTCATCCATGATGGAAATGATGAAAACCGGATTTCTCCTGAACATCATCGCCATCATTTTAATAACCATATTAACGATATTCTGGGGAACAGCGGTATTGCCAATCGATCTTTTTGAATATCCTGAGTGGGCTCTTGAAGGTGCCAAAAGTGCAATCCATTAGCCGCGGTTACGCCTTTTTGAAATAGTCTTTCGGCGCATTACAGATTGGGCATTTATAATCATCCGGTAAATCTTCAAACGGAGTACCAGGCTCAATTCCCATCGTTGGATCACCAACTTCAGGATCGTAAGTATAGCCACAAATTACACAAACATGTGGAGAAGCTTCATCCCCCTGCTCCGTATTTTCCTCTTCTCCTTCAGGCTTACTCTCCTCTTCCTCTTTCTTTAGCGTGTCCTGCTCAATGTATGTTGGAGAATTTTTTGGTGAAAACATTTTATATTTCTCACGATAATAAGCATAAGTCAAAGGCTCTTCATCCAGCACCACATCACTTTCTACAACTTCGCCGATAATCAGCCAGTGTGATCCAACATCAACGGTGTGAGTTACTTTACAATCTAACCATGCCACACACTCATCAATTACAATTGGCATCCCTGTTTGAGCCGTTTTTACTTCCACATCTTTAAACTTATCTACAGCATCGCCCGAATTAAACCCAAATTCACCGATCAACTTTACATTCAGTTCCTTTTTCAATATTGAAACAGAAAAGGCACCCGCCTCCCGAATCACATCAGTTGTGAGGTTATCCTTATGGCACGAAATTGCAACCTGTTCCGGCGAATTAGTAACCTGAAAAGCGGTGTTTGCAATGTATCCCGATTTTTTACCACCTAACTCCGAGGCTACCAGATACATTCCGTATGACATTTTATGAAAAGCTTTGTATTTCATCTGTTTATATTTTTTATTTTAAGTTCGTACAATTTCCGCACTCCACTGTAGTGCTTTCATATCCTGCACCAACGCATGAAACTCCCAAATAACCATCCTCCGGTGTGTAAAAATTATTACCTATTCGTTTCGCATGTAACAGTTTTATGATTCAAAATAACTTTAAAATGTGGGGCTTTACGCCCCAGGGATTTTCTTCGTTTCCTTTAAAACTATAAATTTGGGATTAATTTAGCAGACTCCCATAAGAAATGATAGTTTTATAAATCATAATTAATAGAAGTAGGCTTTTAGTTTCAAACGGCTTTTTCAAAATGATTGTTAATTATTTGAGTAATCTCATTTTCTATTCGGTGATTTTTTTACATTTTTGAAGCCTTTTGCGCAGAATATCAACCAGATTATAAAAAGTAAAAAGAATGATAAGAAGGACAAGTTTAATTGCTTTGCTCGTTTTCATTGGTTCAGCGTATAGCTGGGCTTGTACAAATTTCTTAGTCACTAAAGGTGCGTCGACCGATGGATCGACCATGATTACCTACGCGGCGGACTCTCACACTTTGTTTGGTGAGTTATATTATTTTCCGGCAGCTGATCATCCCGAAGGGGCTACCAGAAACATCTACGAGTGGGATACCGGAAAATTTCTTGGGGTTATCCCCGAAGTTGAACACACCTACAGTGTAGTTGGTAATATGAACGAGTTCCAGGTTGCTATTGGTGAAACCACCTATGGTGGCAGGGAAGAATTACACCATCAGTCTGATGCCATTATGGATTACGGCAGCCTGATGTATGTAGCTCTGCAGCGTTCGAAAAGTGCACGTGAAGCCATCAAGGTCATGACCGAATTAGTTGATCAATTTGGATATTATAGCAGTGGAGAATCTTTTTCAATTTCCGATCCTAACGAAGTCTGGATAATGGAAATGATTGGTAAAGGAGAAGGCGAAAAAGGTGCGGTATGGGTAGCCCGTCGGATACCCGATGGATACATTAGCGGACATGCTAACCAGGCCCGTATCACAAGCTTCCCATTGAATGACACCCAAAATTGCATGTACTCCAAAGATGTTATTTCTTTTGCCCGCGAAAAAGGATGGTTTGATGGCAAAAATAAAGACTTCAGTTTTTCAGATGTTTATGCTCCGGTTGATTTTGGAGGGGCTCGTTTTTGCGAAGCTCGTGTGTGGGCTGGCTTCAACCAGGTAACTTCAGGCATGGATAAATACACAGACTATGCAAAAGGAATAGTTGAGCACGATACCATTGCTAATTACGCTTCAAACCGTTTACCATTGTGGATAAAACCAGATGAGAAACTTAGCGTGAAAGATGTAATGGAAATGATGCGTGATCACTTTGAAGGTACCGAGCTGGACATGACTCAAGACATTGGCGCAGGGCCCTATAAATTACCATACCGCTGGCGCGGACTAACCTGGGAAGTTGATTCGGTTGAATATTGCAATGAGCGCGCTGTATCGACACAGCAAACCGGATTTTCATTCGTTTCACAAAGTCGTTCGTGGCTTCCAAATCCAATTGGCGGCATCCTTTGGTTTGGAGTAGACGACACCTACAGTACCTGCTATGCTCCGATGTACTGTGGCATAACAAAAACGCCGGAGTGTTTTGCGGTTGGTAATGGAGATCTGCTTACTTACTCTGAAACTTCTGCTTTTTGGGTTTTCAATACGGTATCTAACTTTACCTACCTGCGTTACGACTCCATGATTGAGCATGTCAGAGAACGACAATCTGAAATTGAAGGGAAATTTATAGCTTACACTCCTGCCATAGATAAAGCAGCAAAATTGCTTCATGAAACAGAAGGAGCTGAAAAAGCCCGTGCATTTTTAACCGAATATTCTATTAACGAGGCCAATAACATGACAGACGAGTGGCGTGAGCTCTATCATTACCTACTTGTAAAATACATTGATGGAAACATCAAAAAAGAAAAGAATGGAAAATTCGAGACAAATGAACACGGACTTCCCGCTTTTCCAGACCAGCCCGGATACCCTGAATGGTGGTACAAGGCAATTACGAAAAGTACAGGTGACCATTTTAAAGTAATTGGCGGTGCCGGACACTAAAAAATAGATAAATAGTTTTGTGCGCCAATAAATAATGCTAATTTTGCGCCAAATTCAGCAATCTCTTACACTGTAGCTGTGTAATATTGCGTAAAACTAAAAAAACGATGGATTTAATAAAAGTAGCCGAAGAAGCCTTTGAGGTTGTAAACAACCTTCAAAAATTTAGCGCCGGTGACACCATTACGGTACACTACAAAATTAGAGAGGGAAGCAAAGAGCGTATCCAGGATTTCCGTGGTGTAGTTATTCAGGTAAAAGGTGCCGGAACAAACAAGACATTCACAGTGCGTAAAATGTCAGGAAACATTGGCGTTGAGCGTATTTTCCCAATGACCTCTCCATTTATTGAAGGTATTGACGTTAACAAAACTGGTAGTGTGCGTCGCGCACGTATCTTTTACCAACGTGAACGTACCGGTAAAAAAGCCCGAATCAAAGAAAGAAGATTCTAAAATCAGAACTCATCATAAGAAAAAGGCCTTCGAATCGAAGGCCTTTTTTTTGCTCTTTTTTGTAGTTCCAATAAAGAAGAAATTAATTCAGCCTATTTCACTATTTGTTGATAAATATCACAGCTTATCAGCTCTCCAACTCGTTATTTTGCAGTTAAAATAGTTCATTATGGCATTTCTACAGAAAGAAAAATTATTTAGCCTGAAATGGTTTAAGGAATACACTTTTATTACAATCGGAGCACTCTTAATTGCAGTGGGATTTGTCTATTTTATGACTCCACATAAGATTGTACCGGGCGGAGTGTACGGTATTGCCATTGTTGTACATTACCTAACGGAAGGACTATTCCCGTTTTGGCCGAAAGGGTTCCCAATTGGGTTGTTCGGCTTGCTGGTTAACATCCCGCTGACCATTGCAGGAATTAAGATATTAGGTCCCCGCTTTGGAGTCAAGACAATCATTGGCTTTGTACTCACCTCTGTTTTTATGGACATGATAACATATTTAAGAGAAGTTGGCGACGCTCCTCTTGTAGAAGATGTGTTGCTCTCATGCGTATTTGGGGGCGTGCTGCTAGGCGTTGGACTTGGACTAATTTTTAAGTCAAGAGCGACATCAGGAGGATCAGATATTATAGCTATGATTATTGCTAAGTATACCAGCTTACAACTTGGCCAATTGATGATTTATGTCGATTCGGTAATTGTGCTATTTGGACTTGTAGCCTTCCGCGAATGGCAAATCCCACTTTATTCGTGGCTCGCCATTTACATCACCGGCCGGGCAATTGACTTCATACTTGAAGGCTCAAATTACAATAAAGCCCTCCTGATCATCTCTGACAAACATGAAGAAATTAAAAATAAAATATTGGTCGACATAGAACGTGGAGGCACCTATCTAAAGGGAACGGGAATGTACAGCGGCGAAGACAAAAACATTATTTACACCGTAGTAAGCCGCCGCGAAGTAGCCATCCTGGAGCAATACATCAGCCAAATTGACCCGAATGCATTTATAACAGTAATGGACACCCGCGAAATTTTAGGTGAAGGATTTCAGTCAATAAAAATGAAGACCGATTCATAATAATGATTTAAAGAAACAAGTCTTTTAATTAGCATTTGTTTTTTTAAATTCGAAGTTTCTTAAAACTTCTAGTCTCAGTCCAGTAATGCCATGAAACAGATTTTCACCATTCTCTGTCTATTTTCAGTCATTCATCTAACGAATGCACAATCAGTTGGACTTGTCCTAAGTGGTGGTGGCGCAAAAGGGCTAGCACATATTGGTGTTATTAAAGCTCTTGAAGAAAATAACATTCCTATCGATTACATCGCAGGAACCTCTATGGGTGCAATTGTTGCAGGTTTATATGCTGCTGGATACTCGCCCGAAGAAATGGAAAAGCTTTTTCTCTCTGATAAATTCAAATTTTGGTCGACAGGAAAAATACAGGAAGAATACCGATACTTCTTTCGCAAACTGGAGGAGAGTCCATCATGGTTAAATCTGGATTTGCAAAGAACAGACGATAAATTAAAACTCCTGCTCCCTACCAACATCATTCCCGAGGAACAGATGGACTTTGCATTTATGGAATTGTTTTCATCGACCAATGCTGTTTGCGATTACAATTTTGACAACCTAATGGTTCCTTTCCTCTGCATTGCAACCGATGTATACGAAAATAAAGAAATTGAGCTGCGAAGTGGTGACTTAGGAGAAGCTGTTCGTGCTTCAATGACTTTCCCCTTATATTTTAAGCCCATTCTAATTGATGGAGCATTAGCTTTTGACGGTGGAATTGTCAATAATTTTCCGGTGAAAAACACCATCGAAACGTTTAATCCTGACATCATCATTGGTCACAAAGTAGCCAATAATGCACGCCGCCCTAATGAAGATGATGTGATGGCTCAGTTGGAAAATTTGATCATGCAAAAAACGGACTATTACATACCGCCAGGCAGAGGCGTCTTGCTTGAAACAAAATTTTCAAACATCAACTTGTTGGACTTTGGAAAAATACTGAGCATTGAAAAAGCTGGTTACCAAACGGCAACAACACGAATGGACAGCATTAAAATGTTGGTGAAAAGAAGAGTTTCGCAACAGAAATTGAACAGTAAAAGAACAGCTTTTAATATCCGTAAGCCAAGGCTCAAATTTCAAAACGTACAAGTTGAAGGAGTTTCTGATCCCATGCAGCGCAAGTACATTATCCAAAGCATAAAACACAAGAACGACGTTATCGGATTAGATGAGCTACGCAAGGAATACTTCAAGTTGGTAGCTGACCCACAGTTAAAATCAATCCGTCCGGTTTCCATATACAACAAAGAAACCGGCTATTTTGACATCCACTTAAAAGTGAAAAAAGCCAAGGCTTTGGAAATAAAATTTGGAGGAAACGTATCAACAAAACCAATCAATCAGGGATTCTTAACTCTCGATTACCTGTTTTTTGATGACCGGGCCTATACACTGAGCAGCAACATCTATTTTGGTCGTTTTTATAGTTCAATAAAAACCGGCGGTAGAATTGATTTTCCAACGAAAACTCCATTCTATTTGTCTGGGTATTTCTCCCTAAACCGATGGGATTATTTCTCCAGCAGCAACGAATTCTTTTTCGAAGATGTTAGTTCACCCTTCGTTATTCAAGACGAAAATAACGTTCGGTTTGAAATTGGACTGCCTGTAAATACGCACGGAAAATTCACCCTCGGAACAAGTTATTCGGTGGCTTCAGACACCTATTACATCAATAAATCGATAAAAAAAGATGACATTGCAGAACAAACCAACTTTAATGCTTTTTCGGCAAATATTGGACTCGAAAAAAATTCACAAAACTACAAGCAATTTGCCACCGAGGGCATTTCTTCGAAAATAGGAATTACCTACACCACTGGAACTGAAAAATATAAAACAGGCACAAATTCTCCATTCAATCAAGGATTTATTGCCAACCACGAATTTCTTACTTTAAAAGGGAAATATGATAATTACTTTTCGCTTTCGCGGCATTTCAGGCTGGGACTATATGGCGAAGGTGTTTTTAGTAACAAAAGCGTATTTAGCAACTACACAGCGACACTGCTCGCAGCAAATACATTTGCACCTACCCCGTTTAGTCAAACCTTGTTTTTAAAGAAATATCGTGCCAACAAATACATTGCAGCCGGCTTAAAATCGGTTTTTCATCTGACCAATCAAATGCATTTAAGGCTTGAAGGTTATGCTTTTTCACCCTATCATAGAATTAACGAAGGCGACAATTACAAAAGTTTTTACGACCCCGATCGATTTTCGACTTTGAAATTAATGGGGCTTGGTGGAGTTGTTTACCACACCGGGCTTGGTCCGGTAAGTTTAACGCTCAATTATTTCGATAAAGAAGACACTAGGTTTTATGTCGTTTTTAGCTTTGGATATGTGTTGTTTAACAAAAAGGGATATTAACAAAAATACCTTGATCTTAATTTGCTCTTTGATAAAACTTCACCCAATTAATCTCAAAATTATGCGGAAGGTCTGCATTCTCCCGAACAACAAGGGCAGCCAAATTAATAAACATCGGATAATCAGGCACATTTACTGAGCTGGTATAAATTTCCCTATCATTGATTTTCCAGGTCAACTTATTATTCTCCCACACCAATGTAAAAATGTAGAACTTGCCAACAGATAATCCTGACAAAGAAAAGGATGCATCTTCTAGTTTCCCATTTGAATTTTTACTCACTCCAAACCGATTTTTCACTCCTGTTTCAAGTAAGTTCAATCGCAATGAATTTTCGTCACCGGCAAGGTAACAGACATCTTGAAAGCTTTTACCCGGATTGTATCTAATCTTTGCTTCAAATATTCCGTATTTCGACTGGAACAAGCCTCCGGTAGTCAAATTATCAGAGGAGTAATCAAATTCATGTTCAACAAATCCGAAAGCTGGATTCCACACCAATGAATTTATTTTATCCTTTTTTACCTGAATTTTTAAACACCGATCTTTTAGATGAATATTTTTCCCATTATCAAAAGCCTGCAAATCGCCAGCCTGTGAAAAATTCTGCCCTACAGTTTTTTCAGCCCAGTAGTTTATGGTTTTCCATTTCGTCTCATCCAACATTCCATTCTCAAATCGATCCTCAAAAGCAAGGTTCCAGTTTTCAAAGAATTCAAAAGCGTTCGAGTCCTTGTACTTCAAATAAAGGCCAATCTCCTGTTTATTTTTCAGCGCTTCGTACCGCTGCTCATCGCGATACTCATCTGTATTTTCCCATTTTTTCGGATCCTCCAAATACGCTCTGTGCTTCTGATAGTCTTCGCTTTCAATAATTTCCTTCAAACCTTCATAAGTTGCCTTTTCCTTCGACTGATCCATTCGAAGGAAATTTTTATAGGCCAATGTTTTAGGATATTTCATAAAAAAGCTAACATCATTAGAAGATTTCAGCTCATTGAATTCAGCTTTCTGTTCCTTATCAGCTCCCCGCGAAATTTGTTTTTCGAGCTCAAAATAACGATCAAGACTGTCTCCGTTTTTCAATTCCTGAAACCGTTTCAAATCAAAGGACTCCAATGTTTCATAATACCTTTTTAGGCGTTTATTTCCTCTTAGCTTTTCAAATTGCTTAAGCTGATGCTCTTCGGGACTCCCTTTAAACTTCAATGATTTTAATTCGGCTTTTAGCTTTTTAAACGACTTGGCAGTGACTTTTTCCTGTAGTTCTAAGAATTCTTTCAACTCGCCCGACTGCTGAACTTCTTTAAATACACGGTAATCATTCAAAAGAGATTCTTTCGCAGACTCGACTTTTGACGTGGCTTTTATACCTCCAAAGGTATTCAGCATAAACAATTTTAAAGACATGAGGATCGTTTTTTCCTGGTTTATGGAATTAAAAATAACAATAAAAAGGTAAGTTAATAACATTTTTTCATCATCTGGTGGAAAAATATTAATTTCAACCTTTGTAACAACACAAACCCAACCTATGAGAATGAGAAAAATTACACTATTTTTTCTTGTCGTTGCATGCTTTTTTACCAGTTTTCCGACTATTGCTCAAGACTATTTTAAGGACGGCGGAGAAGCTGGAAAAACCTATATTTTGATGGCTCATCCAACGGTACAAAATATCGAGCGGATGAAATACCTGATTGACAACCACTTTCTTTTTGTAGGAGAATCTGAGATTGTTGGTATTTATTACAGTTTTGAAAACTACAACTATAACCAATCGATCAATTATATTCGGGATAATGAGCTCAGCAAATTTCACTTGCAACATCTCACCGGACTACTGACCCCTGAAAACATCTACACAGAGAATGATTTTACACATAATTTTGAAGTGTTATTTGAACAGACTCTTGGGATTTTCTTTTTTGGTGGCCCCGACATACAACCAATTACCTACGGCGAGGAAAACCGGTATGCGGTAGTCACCGATCCATATCGGCACTTGTTCGAGCTCACTTTGGCTTTCCACTTACTTGGAGGCTCGCAAAGCCCGGATTATGTACCTTTACTTGAGAAGAATCCTAAATATTTTATTTGTGGGTTCTGTTTAGGCATGCAGACCATGAATGTTGCTACAGGCGGGAAAATGATACAAGATATCCCGGCCGAAATTTATGGCACAGACGATCCGTCAGAAATTGTTGAATTTGACAGAGACAAAATACATCGGAATTATTGGCAGGAAATATTTATCAACGATAAGTTGATGAATGTAAACTTTCATCAATTAAGACTCCCTGAAGGTGGCTTTTTTGCCGAAGAAGTCAAGTGGAAAAATGACGTTTCTCCACCTGTTTTAAGTGCCCATCACCAAGCAGTTAAAGACCTCAATGAATGTTGGGAAGTTACAGCTTGGTCAATGGATAAAAAGGTAATTGAAGGAATTCACCATAAAAAATACCCAAATGTTTTTGGAGTTCAGTTCCATCCTGAGATCCCGGAATTATACTACCCTGCCGATTCCTTAATCTTCTCTCCGTCAGATCAGCCAAAATCATACTTTGATCGTATCGGAAGCGATGGACAAAAATTTCACAAAAAGCTCTGGCGTTTTATATCAAAATCAATCCAATAATTCGTCACCATTTATTCTTTAAAAAATTCTATTTTTGCAGCTCAAATATATTTTATGGGCTTTAAAGAAGAGATCAAACGAAGAAGAACTTTTGGAATTGTTAGTCACCCCGATGCCGGGAAAACTACATTAACGGAGAAGCTTTTGCTTTTTGGAGGGGCAATCAGGGTCGCGGGTGCTGTAAAAAGCAATAAAATCAAAAAAGGTGCAACTTCCGACTTCATGGAGATTGAACGACAAAGAGGTATCTCTGTAGCAACTTCTGTAATGGGGTTTGAATATCGCAACTACAAAGTGAACATTCTGGATACGCCCGGCCACCAGGACTTTCAGGAAGATACGTTCCGCACGCTAACTGCTGTTGAAAGCGTTATTATTGTGATTGACGCAGCCAAAGGTGTTGAGCCGCAAACTGAAAAATTGATGAATGTATGCCGGATGCGAAAAACACCGGTTATTGTTTTTGTTAACAAGCTCGATCGGCCTTCGCAAGACACGTTTGACCTGCTGGATGAAATTGAAAACCAACTCCAGATTAGTACACGCCCACTCAGTTGGCCAATTAATAGTGGACCCGATTTCAAAGGGGTTTACAACATCTACAATCGTAGCTTGAGGTTGTTTGATGCCAATGTACAGCAGATTGAAGAAGGTATTGACTTTAAAGACGTCAGCAGTCCCGAATTGGAAGAATATATCGGCGACGATGCCGACGTATTGCGAGAAGAATTGGAATTGGTAGAAGGAGTTTATCCTGAATTTGATCATCAGGAATATTTGAAGGGAAATTTAGCGCCCGTGTTTTTTGGTAGTGCATTATATAACTTCGGAGTTCAGGAGTTGCTTGATGCCTTTGTTGAAATTGCACCTTCCCCACGTCCCAGCATAACGGAAGAGCGTGAAATTAAACCGGAGGAAGATGGCTTTACAGGCTTTATTTTCAAAATCCACGCTAATATCGACCCCAACCACCGCAGCCGAATTGCCTTTGTAAAAATATGCTCTGGCAAATTTGAGCGCAACAAACCTTACAAACATATTCGAACTGGCAAATCACTTCGAATTTCGAGCCCAACAGCATTTATGGCTTCGCAAAAAGAAATTATTGAGGAAGCCTATCCGGGTGATATTATCGGAGTTCCCGACTCCGGCAATCTGGTCATTGGCGATTCAATAACCGAAGGTGAAGAAATCCACTTCAAAGGACTACCGAGCTTCTCGCCCGAATTGTTCCGCTTTATTGAAAATGCCGACCCCATGAAATCGAAACAGCTTGCCAAAGGCGTTGACCAGCTTATGGACGAAGGTGTTGCCCAATTATTTACCAGCCAATTCAATGGCCGCAAAATAATTGGAACTGTGGGTCAGCTTCAGTTCGAAGTAATTGAATATCGTTTGTTGCACGAATATGGAGCCAAGTGCCGGTTCGAACATTTAAATATGCACAAAGCTTGCTGGATTGAATGCGATGATCCGAAAGTGCTGAGTGAGTTCAAAAAACGTAAGCACCAGAAAATGGCTGTTGACAAGCGCGGAAGAGATGTCTTCATGGCTGATTCAGGTTTTATTTTGCAAATGGCACAAGATGAATTTAAAGACGTTAAGTTCCATTTCACCAGCGAATTCTAGCTTTCGCTTTCTTTTTGGCTTTTGTATTGAATCGATATTTTTCTATTTTTAGAAAAAACCAGGTATGGAAATCCTAAGCATAAATTTTTTCGAAGGCAACCTTTTTTCATACGTTGTATTACCTCTTCTGATCTTTCTGGCTCGCATAAGCGATGTGACAGTTGGAACGCTTCGCATTGTCATGGTCTCTAAAGGACAAAAGTATATCGCTCCTTTGCTCGGTTTTTTCGAGGTGATCATCTGGCTGGTTACCATGAGTAAGATCATTCAGAATATTGACAATTGGGTAGCTTACGTGGCCTATGGTGCCGGCTTTGCTACCGGAAATTTAGTTGGTTTAATTATCGAAGAAAAGTTAGCCGTTGGAATTGTTCAACTACAGATTATCACACGCAAAAGTGCCGACAACCTGATTGCAAAACTGAAAGCAAGTGGTTATGGAGTGACCTATCACGAAGCTCAGGGAGCCAATGAAAAAGTGGCCGTAATTTACACCATCATAAAACGTAACGAAATAAAAAAGGTAACTGAAATCATGCTTACCTATAATCCAAATGCCTTTTATTCTATTCAGGATATTAAAATGATTAGCAAAGGAGTGCCTGGTTTTGTACAGCCAAGCCAACGCTGGCGAAAAGGAAAGTAGCAAACTTAATTTCGAATCAAAACACAAAAAAAATCTAATACAATAAGCTACTTAAAAGTTAACATCCTTCAAAAAAGCAAACCAAAAAATGTCAATTCTTAAATAAAATTCTGATCTTTGTCACACTTTTTAAAGCTACTACATAAAGGCAAAATCAATTATTGAAAATATATATCTATGTTTAAGATTCAGACCTTGAATAAGATTGATCCTGTTGGGTTGAAAAACTTCCCCTTAGATCAATATGAAATCGCCAGCGAGTTTGCGAATCCCGATGGAATTATCGTAAGAAGTATGAAAATGCACGATATGGAATTTCCGTCGAGCTTGAAAGCCATCGCTCGCGCTGGAGCCGGGGTTAATAATATTCCAATTGACAAGTGTACAAACCAAGGGATTGTCGTATTTAACACGCCGGGAGCAAATGCTCATGCTGTGAAAGAACTGACAATAGCAGGTTTAATGCTTACTTCCCGGGACATTGCCGGTTCGATCGAATGGGCAAAATCGCTAATTGGCAAAGGCGACGAAGTTCCAGCACTGGTTGAAGCCGGAAAGAAAAACTTTGCAGGTCAGGAAATTCGCGGTAAAACGCTAGCAGTTATTGGGCTGGGTGCAATTGGTGTTTTGGTTGCCAATGCAGCTCAAGCTCTGGGAATGAACGTATTGGGATACGACCCGTTTATTTCCGTTAAGCACGCGTGGAAACTGAGTCGCAATGTTAAGCAGGCTGAAGGGATGGAATCGTTGTTGGCAAATGCCGACTATATAACACTTCAAATCCCATTAACTGCCGACACCAAAGGGTTTATCAATAAAGATAAATTTAAGATGATGAAAGACGGAGCTCGATTGATGAACTTTGCCCGTGGAGGTCTGGTTAATCATGCAGATTTAGCAGACGCCATTGAATCGGGCAAAGTAGCTCGTTACATCACCGACTTCCCCGATGAAGAAACATTGAAAATGAAAAACGTCATTTCAATTCCTCACCTGGGAGCATCAACTGCCGAATCAGAAACGAATTGTGCGGTCATGGCTGTTGATCAAATACAAGAGTTTTTGGAGAATGGAAATATTATCAACTCGGTAAACTTTCCACCAGCGGAGATGGAACGTGCCGGTGGAGCGCGAATTGTTGTTGCCAATAAAAATGTGCCAAATATGGTAAGCCAAATCGCTACCCTATTGGCATCAGAAGGTTACAATATTGCAAACATGCTAAACCGTAATAAAGCTGAAATAGCCTACAATATTATTGATGTCGATCGTAAAGAAGCAGATCCTGCATTAGCTGATAAAATTGCAGCAATAGACGGAGTAATTATGGTTCGAATGATTCAATAAACCCATTAACAATGAGAAAAAGGGATACCGGTTCATGTTAAGCTTTCGCTTTCCTAAACCGGTATCCTTGTTTTTATTCCTTACAGCTCGCAAATAATTTTATTTTTGCGTACGTTTGAAAAAACACATAAAACTTGAAATTTAAATTCTGGCAAAAAATTAAATCATGAGTAACAAGTTGATTGAAAAAGCAGCAGATAATGTTCGTATACTTTCGGCTGCAATGGTTGAAAAAGCAAAATCTGGCCATCCTGGTGGTGCCATGGGCGGAGCTGATTTTGTAAGCGTATTGTATTCAGAGTTTTTAAACTATGACCCCTCAGACATGAGCTGGGCAAACAGAGATCGTTTCTTTTTGGATCCAGGTCACATGTCGCCGATGTTGTATTCCATTCTTTCGTTAACCGGAAAATACAGCATGGATGATTTATCCAATTTTCGCCAATGGGAAAGTGTAACTCCCGGGCATCCTGAAGTTGATGTTGAACGAGGCGTTGAAAACACATCTGGTCCGTTAGGACAAGGTCATACGATGGCCGTTGGTGCTGCCATTGCTGAACGTTTTTTAGTTGAACGTTTTGGTGACTGGATGGCTCACAAAACATATACATTCATTTCTGATGGAGGTGTTCAGGAAGAAATATCGCAGGGAGCTGGCCGTATTGCCGGATATCTGGGTCTTAGCAACCTGATCATGTTTTACGATTCAAATGACATCCAGCTTTCTACCGAAACGAATGCCGTAACGATAGAAGACACAGCTAAAAAATATGAAGCCTGGGGATGGCGAGTCGAAACAATTGAAGGAAACAACATTGAAGCAATCACTGGCGCACTTCACATCGCCCAGGCAGAAACAGAAAAACCAACCCTGATCATTGGTAAAACCATTATGGGTAAAGGTGCTGTTACCGAAGAAGGAGTTTGTTTCGAAGGTCAGTGTTCAACCCATGGTCAGCCGTTGGGAGCTGCAGGCGGTTCTTTGAAAAAAACAATCGATAACCTTGGTGGAGATTCTGAGAATCCGTTCCAAATTTTCCCTGATGTTGAAGATTTCTTCAAGAAAAGAAATGAAGAACTTATTGCTGCAGCGGCAGAAAAGAAAGCCAAACAAGCCGAGTGGGCAAAAGCAAACCCTGAGTTAGCTAAAAAACTTGAAAAGTTCTTCTCGAAAGATACTCCCGACTTTGACTTCAGTAAGATTGAGCAAAAAGCGGGTGCAGCCACGCGTGGTGCTTCAGCAACAGTACTTGCAGCATTTGCCGAAGAAGTTGAAAACATGATTGTAGCTTCAGCCGACTTATCAAACTCGGATAAAACGGATGGATTTTTAAAGAAAACAACAGCCTTCACAAAAGGAGATTTCTCTGGCGCATTCCTTCAGGCAGGAGTTTGTGAGTTAACGATGGCCGCATTAATGAACGGAATGGCATTGCATGGTGGTATCATTCCTGTATGCGGAACGTTCTTCGTATTTAGCGACTACCAGAAACCAGCTGTCCGCCTTTCAGCCTTAATGCAACTTCCGGTTAAATTTGTATGGACTCACGATGCTTTCCGCGTGGGAGAAGATGGTCCAACTCACCAGCCGGTTGAGCAAGAAGCTCAAATTCGCTTATTGGAAAAATTGAAAAACCATCACGGCGATAATTCAGCATTGGTTATTCGTCCTGCTGACTCTGAAGAAACAACTGTAGCTTGGAAAATGGCGTTGGAGAATACAAAAACACCGACAGCCCTAATTTTGTCTCGTCAGAATATTGCGAATCTTCCAGCGAAGGATCGTTATGCCGAAGCTTTAAAAGCAGAAAAGGGTGCCTATATTGTAACCGACACTGAGGGAACTCCTGATGTAATTCTTCTTGCCAGCGGATCAGAGGTTAGCACCTTGGTTGCCGGAGCTGAATTATTGGCTAAGGATGGCGTTAAATGCCGTATCGTTTCGGTACCTTCTGAAGGACTTTTCCGCTCTCAGAGCAAAGCATACCAAGCAGAAGTTCTTCCTGCCGGTGTTAAAAAATTCGGGATGTCTGCCGGACTGCCAGTTACACTGGAAGGCTTAGTTGGAGCCGACGGTTTTGTATTCGGAATGGAATCTTTTGGATTCTCGGCTCCCTACACGGTGCTTGACGAGAAACTGGGTTTCACCGGGCAAAATGTATACAATCAAGTGAAAAAGCTTTTGGCTTAATCGCAACATACATACAAACAGAAAGGCCGGAATATCCGGCCTTTCTTGTTTTATTTCCATTGCGTTCGACAAGTTTCGAACTCAAAGATTACAAAGTCAACAGGTCATCTCCAGACTTCATCCATTAGAATAGTTTTAATTTTTGGCTGATGAAAATGGAAATAGTTCTGAAGGAACACGCGCTCCATTCAAAATCTGCTGCATTTCCAGAACAAGGTCGGGGTACTCTTCTGCAACATTATTCTCCTCACCAATATCTTCTGACAGGTTGTAAAGCTCAACACTCGCTTTTTCCGGATCAAGCACGTTGTAACTTACATATTTCCAATTCTCCTTGCGAATAGCCTGCCTTCCGCCCATTTCATGAAACTCCCAGTACAAATGGTCGTGTTCTTTCTGACCTTCTTTTTCTAACAAAGTTGGCAAAAAAGAAATTCCCTGAATATTTTCTGGAGTTTCGGCATCAACAAGCTCAGCAAAAGTGGGCATCACATCCCAAAAGGCAGAGATATGATCAGTGGTACTTGCAGCCCTGATTTTCCCCGGCCAAACGGCAATCATTGGTTCCCTGATACCTCCTTCATACAAGTCGCGTTTATAACCTTTCAGGGGGCCGTTGCTATCGAAATAATCCGGATCAGCCCCTCCTTCAACATGTGGACCATTGTCGGAAGTAAAAATAACAAGGGTGTTCTCAGCTAATCCCAATTCTTCCAACTTATCGACAATTTCGCCAACCTGCTTATCGAGCAAAGTGACCATAGCCGCAAAAGCAGCATGTGACTCGGGCTGGTAACCATATGCTCCCTTCCGAAACCGTTCATCACCCGGACTGGCTCCTTCGTAAACATTTTCCGGCATAAACTCACCTCTATATTTGTTTAAATATTCTTCTGGCAACAGCAACTCTGCATGAGGAATAGTAGTGGGATAAAACATGAAAAAACTGGTATCTTTATTCTCTTCCAGAAACTCCAATGCTTTCTGATGAATTAGCTCAGGAGCATATTGCTCAAACTGGTCATCTACATTTTTCTCCAATTCTATTCGTTCGTGATTACTCCAGAGATGATCCGGATAATAATTATGCGCCAGCGTTTGACAATTGTAGCCGTAAAACACATCAATCCCCTGCTTTTTCGGATCTCCTTCTGTGTCAATAAATCCCAACCCCCATTTTCCAAAGGCACCTGTATGATAACCATGTTCTTTGAGCATTTCCGGTATTGTATAGGCCTGAGCTGCCAGCGGAACCTGACCTTCGGGCTTTCTACCAATATTGCCACGAATAGGTGTATGGCCGGTATCCTGCCCCGTTAAAAGCGATGATCTGGAGGGGGCACAAACCGTACACCCGGCATAATGCTGCGTGAAAATCATTCCCCGGCTAGCTAGTTGATCAATATTAGGAGTTTGGAACTTTTGTTGCCCGTAACAACCTAAATCACCGTAGCCTAAATCATCAGCAAGAATATAGACTATATTTGGACTAGTTTCTTCCTTTTCGTTTTGATTTTGAGAAGTTTGACAGGAAGTCAGAATAGCCAAAGCTGCAATGCCTCCTAAAATGGTTCGATTCATAATACTTAATTGATTTGTTATCTTTTTCAGACAACTAATTTAACCAATAATACGATAATCGCACACTACAGAGAGCATTCATCTTACCACCGTAAAAGTGTCTATTCCTCCATACGCTGGAATACAGATTCGGGATAAGCAATATTTGACAAGAACAATCCCTGAGGTGGTGCGGAAACTCCGGCTGCTCCACGATCTTTTAACTCAATTGCTCGCTTAAACTCCTGGATAGTCATTTTCTCCTGCCCCACCTGAATCATGGTTCCAACGATTGCCCGAACCATATTTCGCAAAAACCGATCTGCCTTAATCGTAAAAATCAACTGATTTCCTTTCTCACCCCAACGGGCATAGTATATCTTGCAATCATTGGTTTTCACATCAGTGTGCAACTTGCTGAAGCTCGTAAAATCGGTGTAGTCAAACAATACAGCACATGCCACATTCATTTGATAAACATTCAACGGATGCTTAAAATACCATGATGTCTCTTGCGCAAAAGGATCTTTTTGCTGATTAATGAAGTAGTGATAAGTTCGGGATGTCGCGTCAAAACGGGTATGTGCAGTCTCGCTCACCTTACTCACACGAAAAATGACAATATCAGCTCCTAAAAAGCTATTTAGTTTGTAGGTAAAATCAGGATTATCCAAGTTTGCATTTCCTGATTCGAAGTGAGCAACAAAATAACTGGCATGCACTCCGGTGTCTGTCCGTCCTGCTCCGGTCAGTGCAATCTCCTCCCGACAGATTAAACTCAACGCTTTTGCCAGTGTTTCCTGTACGCTCACAGCATTAGGCTGTATTTGCCAACCATGAAAACGTGTACCATTGTATGCCAGCTCAATAAAATATCGTTGCATCGAAATATTTGCTTTTTAGCAAAAGTAAAAAAGATATCAGAAAAGGGGCAAATGAACGTCTGAAATTATTAATTTTACAGCTCTTTCAGAGGAAAGTTAACTTAACAATTTTTAACAAGTTTACATCCTTTTTAGTACAAGTTTGCATTATTTTCGTGAACCAAAATCGAAAACAAACAATTTAAAATATGGATCAAGCAGTTGATATACGCGAATTGAACGAACGAATCCAAAAAGAAAGTTCTTTTGTGGATTTGCTAAACATCGAAATGAACAAGGTCATTGTTGGCCAAAAGCATTTGGTTGAGAGTTTACTAATCGGATTGCTGTCAGGTGGACACATTTTACTGGAAGGTGTACCGGGACTTGCAAAAACGTTAGCCATTAACACGCTTTCGCAAACCATTAATGCCGACTTTGCCCGTATTCAGTTTACTCCGGATTTATTGCCTGCCGACTTGTTGGGTACGCTTATTTACAGTCAGAAAAACGAAGAATTTATCGTAAAGAAAGGACCTATTTTTACCAATTTTGTGTTGGCTGACGAGATAAACCGCGCACCCGCAAAAGTGCAGTCGGCTTTGCTCGAAGCGATGCAGGAACGCCAAATCACCATTGGCGACGAAACCTATAAACTTCAGGAACCTTTTTTGGTAATGGCCACCCAAAACCCCATTGAGCAGGAAGGTACTTACCCACTTCCCGAAGCGCAGGTTGACCGTTTTATGCTGAAAGTAGTTATCAACTACCCGAAAAAAGAAGAAGAAAGGCTAATCATCCAACAAAACTTACTAAAGCAATTTCCAAAAGCAACGGCGATTCTTAAAACACAGGATATTCTGAATGCCCGCGATGTTGTGAAAGATGTCTATCTGGATGAGAAAATCAGCAAATACATTGTCGATATCGTTTTTGCCACCCGCGAACCAAAGGAATACAAACTTGAGAAGTATGCCGATATGATTTCTTATGGTGGCTCACCCCGTGCAAGTATTAGTTTGGCACAGGCATCAAAAGCATACGCGTTTATCAAGCGCCGTGGCTACGTTGTTCCCGAAGATGTACGCGCCGTTTGTCATGATGTCATGCGTCATCGCATTGGATTAAGTTACGAAGCCGAAGCCAACAACATCACTTCTGAAGAAATCATCACCGATATTCTGAACACTGTTGAAGTTCCGTAAATGAGTTTTGAGTTACTCGTTTCGGATTTTGAATTGTCTCCCTATTTGAAATCTGGAATTTGAAATTTGAAATTTGAAAACTAAAATGAGATGGAACACACGGAACTACTAAAAAAG
This sequence comes from Sunxiuqinia sp., assembly GCF_055140945.1. Taxonomy (NCBI): domain Bacteria; kingdom Pseudomonadati; phylum Bacteroidota; class Bacteroidia; order Marinilabiliales; family Prolixibacteraceae; genus Sunxiuqinia; species Sunxiuqinia sp. The sequence continues at coordinate 45,842 of NZ_JBSQYS010000022.1, read as the reverse complement.
GTACGGAAGATTGAAATTAAAACCCGCGGGCTGAGTCGCAATATCTTTGCCGGTGAGTACCATTCAGCCTTTAAAGGACGTGGAATGGCTTTCAGCGAAGTGCGCGAATACCAATTTGGTGACGATGTTCGCAGCATCGATTGGAACGTGACTGCCCGCTACAATAAACCGTACATTAAAATATTTGAAGAAGAGCGTGAGCTAACAGTCATGCTACTAATTGATGTTAGTGGATCGCGTGATTTTGGGTCATTGGATGTATTTAAGAAAAATGTCATTACTGAGATTTCAGCAATTCTGTCCTTCTCAGCCATTCAAAACAATGATAAAATCGGGGTGATCTTCTTTTCTGAAAAAATTGAGAAGTTCATTCCACCAAAGAAAGGGAAGTCGCATATTTTGCGAATCATTCGCGAGTTGATTGATTTTGAGCCGGAAAACAAAGGAACAAACATCACCGAGGCGATCCGTTACATGACCAATGCCATCAAAAAGCGATGTACTGGTTTTATTATTTCCGACTTCTTGCAAAATGATCCTGATTTTGATAAAGCACTGACTATTGCCAATAATAAGCACGACATTGTAGCCCTGAGGATTTACGACGAACGGGAAACACAATTGCCGCCAATTGGCATGATCAAACTGAAAGATGCTGAAACGAATGAATACGTCTGGGTAGATAGCGGCAGTAAGAAAGTACGCGACACGTATGCCAAATGGTGGCGCGACACAAGTCAAAAACTGGACACGACCTTCAAGAAGAGTGGTGTTGATTATGCAAACATCAACACGAACGAAGATTATATAAAATCGCTGATGACGCTATTTAAGAAGCGCGGATAAAAAGAAAAAAGCATGAAAGGACTTAAAACGATAGCGTTTGTACTTGCCCTGCTTTTGTGGCAGACAACCACGGTTCAGGCGCAAAAGATACAGGCTCGGGCAATCATCGATTCAACCAACATTCTGATTGGAGATCAAATCAACCTTCGGATTGAGTTGGATCAGCCCAACAATGTGGGAATTGAATTTCCTGTAATTGGAGATTCACTTTCGGCGACGGTAGAAATTATTGACAAATCGCCGCTGGACACTTTTCAGTTGGATGAAGAAGAGCAGATCAGGATTATCCAAAATCTGACAATCACATCGTTTGACAGTGGAAAGCAGGTGGTTCCACCATTTCGATTTCTATTGAAATATGATGAGCTTTACGATACCATTGAAACACTGCCATCCGAGTTTTTTGTGCACAGCATGCCCATCGACACAACAAAAGGGCCGACAGACATCAAAAAACCATACGATGCGCCCGTAACATTAAAAGAAGTGTCTCCCTATATTTTAGGAGCAATTCTAATTGGAGCGCTGATTTTCTTCCTGTTTTATTACATTCAACGGAGACGTAAAAACAAGCCTATTTTTGCGAAACCAGCGAAACCCAAAGAGCCGGCTCATATTATCGCATTGCGGGAACTCGACCGGATCAAGGAAGAAAAGCTATGGCAAACCGAAGAAATAAAAGCTTACTACAGTCTGGTATCAGATACGCTTAGAACCTATATTGAAGATCGTTTCAACATTCAGGCAATGGAATACACAACAGATGAAACAATCCGGGCTTTTGAACAACGCAAGACACTGGTTTCAGGAAAATCGTTTGAAGAGTTAAAAAATATACTGACGCTCGCCGACCTCGTTAAATTTGCCAAATATAAACCATTGCCCGATGATCATAACCTGACCTTGATGAATGCCTACCTTTTTGTAAATCAAACAAAAAAGGAAGACAAAAAGCAGAGTCAACCAACTGACGATCGTGAAGGTGAAGATGTTGTTTTAAAATAAAGAGTACGAGATGAATGGAATAACATATAAAAACCCGGAATTTTTCTACCTGCTATTGGTGTTAATACCAATCATTGCATGGTACATTTTTAAGTATCGAAAGGCAGGGGCAAGTATCCGGTATTCATCAATTAAAGGATTTTCCGGACTTTCGAAAAGCTGGAAACATTACCTCAGGCACTTACCTTTTGTAATGCAACTTGCAGGCATTGGTTTTCTTACTCTTGCTCTAGCCCGTCCGCAGTCGTCAAACAGCTGGCAGGACGTAAAAACAGAAGGAATCGATATTGTAATTGCGCTGGATATTTCCAGCTCGATGCTGGCACGCGACTTTCAACCAAACCGATTGGATGCTGCAAAAAACGTGGCAACTGAGTTTATTTCGGGAAGACAGAATGACAAAATGGGCTTAGTGGTTTTTTCGGGTGAGAGTTTCACCCAATGCCCGCTGACAACTGATCATGCAGTGCTGATCAACTTATTTAACGATATTGAAAGCGGTATGATAGAAGATGGCACTGCCATTGGAAATGGATTAGCGACATCAGTTGCTCGCCTAAAAGAAAGCGATGCGATTAGTAAAGTAATTATTTTACTAACCGATGGGGAAAATAACCGCGGTGAAATTGCTCCCGAAACAGCTGCTGAGTTGGCAAAAACCTACGGGATTCGTGTTTATACAGTTGGTGTTGGAACAATTGGTACAGCCCCCTACCCTGTGCAAACACCATTTGGCATACAAATGCGCGATGTGGAAGTAAAAATTGATGAGGAAACCTTACAGAAAATTGCTGACATCACTGACGGTCGCTATTTCAGGGCTACTAACAACGACAAATTGATTCAGATTTATCAGGAGATTGACAAACTGGAAAAATCGAAAATGGAGGTCAAAGAATACAGTCGCAAAGATGAAGAATTTGAGCGCTATGCTTTCCTAGCAGGCATTATTCTTCTTGGTGGTTTATTCTTGAAAACAACTTTATTCAGAAACATTCCTTAAAAAGGAAAGACTATGGAAATGTTCAGATTTGCACATATTGACTACTTATACGCACTGGCAATAATACCCGTGCTGATTGTACTTTTTTGGATTACACGAAGAAGTCGTCGCAAAGCGTTGGAACAATTTGGTAAGCCAGAAACGGTCAGCCAACTGATGCCGAATGTAAGCCACTCGCGCCCGGTTATTAAATTTATCATTTGGCTTTTGGCAATCGCCTCACTAATAATAGCAGTTGCAAGACCTCAGTTTGGGAGTAAATTAAAAACGGTTAAACGAGAAGGTGTTGAACTGATTATTGGATTGGATGTTTCCAACTCGATGTTAGCCGAAGACATACAGCCGAATCGGCTGGAGCGCGCAAAACGTGCTATTTCTCGTTTGGTTGACAATTTGAATAACGATAAAATTGGCTTAATTGTATTCGCCGGAGATGCCTACACGCAACTTCCAATCACAACTGATTATCCGTCGGCCAAGTTGTTTTTAAACGCCGTCAGCACCGACATTGTTCCGCGACAAGGAACAGCCATTGGAGCGGCCATCGACCTGGCATCATCATCCTTCAGCCCACAATTTGAGGGCAACAAAGCCATCATTATTATTACTGATGGTGAAAACCACGAAGACGATGCTATCGGCGCAGCAACTGCCGCAGCGGAAAAAGGGATTATCGTCCACACCATTGGGATGGGACTTCCTCAAGGAGGACCAATTCCGGTTTATAAAAACGGACAAAGAGATTATCGCAAAGACAAAGAAGGAAACGTTGTGGTAACCAAGCTGAACGAGGAGATGTTGCAACAGATTTCGGCTGCCGGAAATGGAATCTATGTGCGAGCCAACAATGCTCAGGTAGGATTAAATACCCTTTTTAACGAAATTGACAAAATGGAAGAGGCAGAAATGGAATCGTTGGTTTATTCGGATTATGAAGACCAATTTCAATGGTTTTTGGGCTTTTCAATTCTATTGCTATTGATTGACTTTTTACTGTTAGAGAGAAAGAACAAATATTTGAAAAACGTCAAATTATTTGGATAATGAAAAAATTAGGATTTATACATACAGGACTTTTCTTATTCTTGCTATTTCTGGGGATTCAGTCTCAAGCACAAAATGAACGCAAATTTATTCGACAAGGGAACGACATCTTTGAGCAAGCACTGGAAGATACCACCAAGCTCGACACCACTGCCTTTAGCCAAGCCGAAACGGCTTACAGAAAAGCGCTGGATAAACGCCCCGATGATTTGCAATGGAATTTCAATCTGGGCGATGCTCTGTACAAACAAATGAAGTTTGATCAGGCAACTTCGAAATTTGAAGAAATTGCCGAGAAAAGCGATGATAAAATTGAAAAATCCAGAGCGTATCACAATTTGGGAAATTCAATGCTCATGCAAAATAAACTCGACGAGAGTATTGAAGCTTATAAAAAGGCTTTGCGAAACAATCCGGAAGACCTGGACAGTAAATACAATCTGGTATATGCAATGAACCTGAAGAAGAAACAGGAAGAACAAAAGAAACAGCAGGACAAAGACAAGGACAAGGACAAAAATAAAGATCAGGATAAGAACAAGGATCAGCAAGACAAAGATAAACAGGATCAAAACAAAGATCAGAATAAAAACAAAAACAAGGATCAACAAAATAAAGATCAGCAGCAGCAACAACAACAGCAGCAACAGCAAAAAATATCAAAGGAGGCTGCTGAACGCTTGTTGCAAGCCTTACAGAATGACGAGAAGAAAATTCAGGAGAAAGTAAAAAAGGCTCAAGCGGAAAAAGCGAAACAGCGCAAAACCGACAAAGACTGGTAGCTGATTATTTGTTAATTTTAGCAAAAATTTCAATCGAGCATAATTAAGCAAGATGATTAAAAAACTTATTGTAACACTATTGCTTCTCATTCCGGCATTTTTAGCCGATGCCGACAGCGTAAAATTTACCATGTCGGGGCCCAATGTGGTCTCAGTAGGTGAACAGTTTCGTTTATCATTCACACTAAACGAACGTGGCACCGATTTGCAATTACCCGACATATCTAATTTTGATGTTCTAATGGGGCCATCCACCTCGCAAAGTTCGAGTGTGCAAATCATTAACGGACAGACGACTCAATCGGTCAGCTTTTCTTATATTTTTATTTTACGTGCTAAAGAAGAAGGCAAATTCACCATTCGCCCTGCATCCATTAAAGTTGATGGGAAAGTATATGAATCCAATGAGTTGAGCATTCAGGTAGTCAAAGGACAAAAGCCACAAAGTTCAACCAACAGTCAACAGCAGCAATCGTCAACCACTGCCAGTGGTTCTATCGATAAAGATGACCTTTTTGTAAAAGTGGATCTGGATAAACGCAACGTTTATAAGGGCGAACAAATTATAGCGACTGTTAAAATTTACGTTGCACCCGATGTTCCAATCACCAATTTCGATGATGTAAAACTTCCCTCTTACGCCGGGTTTTGGACACAGGAGATTGACATTCCAAATCAGATCAGCTTTGAACGAGAAGTATACAACAACAAGATCTACCAGGTTGGCGTATTGAAGAAAACCATCCTTTTTCCACAGCAAACAGGTAAAATCACCATCGATCCTTTTGAAATCACCTGTTTGGTTCGACAACGCATTCGTCAACAGCGAAGCTTCTTCGACGATTTCTTCGATAATTACCGAAACATTCAGGCTAAAGTGGTTAGCTCTCCGGTTTCAATCAACGTTAAAAACCGTCCTTCAGAACCAGCAAGCTTTACCGGCGGCGTTGGTAATTTGAAGTTTTCGGCTTCGTTGGATAAAGCTCAGCTTAAATCGAACGAAGCAGCAACTTTGAAGATTACCATTTCGGGAAGCGGCAATTTGCGCCTGATTGATGCACCGAAAGTTGAATTCCCAGCTGATTTTGAGGTTTACGATCCAAAAACCAGTGAGAACTTAAATACATCAAACGGCGGATTAACCGGAAGCAAAACGTTTGAATATTTATTTATTCCGCGTTTTGCTGGCGAATATTCTATTCCGCCTGTTAAATTTGCCAGCTTTAACCCGGCTAGTCAAAATTTTGAATACGCTCAGTCCAAAGAGTTTACACTTCAGGTAGAAAAAGGAAACGATGACCAAAATACAACGGTTACCAGTGCCTATTCGAAAGAAGATGTGCGCTTCATCGGAAAAGACATTCGTTTCATTAAACAAGGTCAGTATAAACTGAAGCCCAAGGAATCTTCGTTCTTCGGAAGTTTAGCGTTTTACTTGCTTTATTTGGGTGCTGCACTGCTATTTACTGTGATAGCCTTGGTATATCGTAAAAAGCTGAAAGAGAATTCCAACATGCAACTTGTTCGAAACAAAAAAGCCAATAAAGTGGCTCGTAAGCACTTGAAAGTTGCTGCGGGTCATTTAAAAAATAATAACGACGAGGCTTTCTACGAGTCCGTTTTAAAAGCTTTCTGGGGATATCTGAGTGATAAATTAAGTATTCCGCTTGCTGATATGAACCGACAAAATGCGTCGGAATCACTGGAAAAACGTCAGGTTTCACCAGAGGTAATCACCGACTTTATTCATATTGTCGACACGTGCGAATACGCCCGATATGCACCAAGTGCAGTTGAATCGACCAAAGCAGAACTGTACGATAAAGCCGCTGGCTTAATGGGAAAATTGGAAAAACAAATTCGTTAATAGGAAAAAACAATGAAAACATTTTTTCAAATCATATTCATTCTATTCTTTTCGTTGAATGCCCTCGCTCAACAAAGTTTACTCGAAAAAGCAAATGAGCATTATACGAGTCAGGAATACGATCAGGCCATTGAAGCATATAACGAGATTCTCAATGGTAATTTAGAGTCAGCCGAAGTTTATTTCAACCTGGGCAATGCTTACTTTAAATCCGGTCAGATTACTCAGGCAATCATCAATTACGAACGTGCCAAATTATTGGCACCAAACGATGAAGATATTCAATTCAACCTCGAACTCGCCAATCAGCATGTTGTTGATGCCATTGATCCACTTCCTAAAGTATTTTTTGTTCGATGGTGGAACAATATTGCCAATCAGTTTTCGACTGACGGATGGGCAAAAATCAGCATTAGTTCATTTATCTTAGTTCTAATTCTAGCCGGACTATTTCTTTTTACCCGGACAATAGCAATAAAACGTCTCTCTTTTTGGCTGGGCATTTTTATTATAGGCATTTCAATTTTTAGTTATAACTTTGCCGCCCGGCAGAAAAACCGAATGAAGAGCCACAATTTTGCCATAATTACTCAACCTAGTGTAACTGTTAAAAGTTCGCCATCGGAAAGTGGTACAGATTTATTCTTGATTCACGAAGGGCTAAAGGTGGAAATAAAAGACAGTTTGGGAAACTGGAGAGAGGTTCGAATAGCTGATGGCAATCAGGGATGGCTCCCTGTCAGCTACATAGAAAAGATTTAAAAATCAAATCAGCCGGCAAAAGCCGGTTTTTTGTTGTATGATAATTTTTTACAACCATTTTAAACGAGAGTTGTTTTACTCATAAATTTAAAATCATGGCTTATAATTTACTTAAAGGTAAAAAGGGAATTATTTTTGGTGCTTTAAATGCTGACTCCATTGCATGGAAAGTAGCTGAAAGAGCGCACGAAGAAGGAGCAACCTTCACGCTTACTAATACTTCCATTGCCTTACGAATGGGAGACACAGCTAAACTAGCTGAAAAATGTGGTGCAGAGTTAATTCCTGCAGATGCCACCAATGTTGAAGAACTTGAAAACCTCGTAAAAAAATCAATGGAAGTCCTTGGTGGTAAAATTGATTTTGTTTTACACTCAATAGGGATGTCGCCCAATGTTAGAAAAGGGCGCCACTATAGTGACCTTGATTACAGCTATCTCGAAAAGACACTTGATATCTCAGCGATTTCATTCCACAAAGTACTTCAGGTTTCACGCAAGTTAGACGCAATTAATGAATGGGGATCTGTGGTTGCCCTTTCTTATGTCGCAGCACAGCGTACTTTTTATGGGTATAATGATATGGCTGATGCTAAATCATTGCTGGAGTCAATCGGACGTAGTTTTGGTTATATCTACGGACGTGAACGTAATGTGCGCATCAACACCATTTCGCAATCGCCAACAGTAACCACTGCCGGTAGCGGTGTAAAGGGAATGGACAAACTGCTTGACTTTGGTGAGCGTATGTCTCCGCTTGGGAATGCAACAGGTGATGAGTGTGCAAATTATTGCATTACGCTTTTCTCCGATTTAACGAAGAAAGTAACCATGCAAAACCTTTTCCACGACGGAGGATTTTCATCGATGGGAATGAGTTTAAGAGCACTTGAACAGTACGAAAAAGGGCTGGATTGTGACTGCGATTGTGGTCCTGCAGAAGGAGAACATCAATACGATTAATCGAAAACAACAATTGATATTCAAAGACGAAGTTTTAAAGGCTTCGTCTTTTTTATGCTTTCAAAAACCGAACATCATCCTGATAGTCGAATTGAATATCTTCATGGAGCTTCTTAAGCAAGTTTTCAATTTTAATAACCTGACGAGCATAAATATTCCGCAATGCTAAACTTCTGTTGAGAGGAATTTTCGAGGTTCTAATTTTGCGACAATAATAGATCAATAAATCCAGCTCGGTAGTTTTAATCCCCGAGTACTTAATGTACTTAGTCGTATCTTTTAGTATTTTGCGTAAGCTCTTTTTAATCAAGTAAGTATTTTTCCGATTCAGACTCTCAAAACCGCTATCAATCTCATCTTTTACTGACTGAATATATGCTGCTTCATCATCAGCTTCAAACAATAAATAACTAAGTAATTCTTTATTATCCTTTTTATATTTTGCTAATCTGATGCACAACAATTGTAAATCTTCTGGAGAATAGATTTTTAGTTCATCTCTTAATTGTTTTAGTGAAGCAGCTTTCATGAATGATTTTTGTATTAATTATTTGATAACTGAAACATGACAATGATGTTTCAACCATAATAAGCATAAATTTGTTTCTTTGAATCTAAATTAATCGAAAATAGCAATTTCGACCACCACCCCTAAACTTTATCATATTGAAAAAAAAGTTATCAATTTGAAAAAATCAACTCATCAAAAAATGAAGGAAGTAGCAATCGACAACAAAATAATAAAAAAAATCTTCAGCTTATTTTCATTTGAGATAAGACTGCTAATATCAGCCCTTTATCTTGGCATCATTGTGCTGCTGTCTTTGCTACCTATTGACGACTTTCCAAAGGTGCCATTATTCCCGGGAGCCGACAAGTTAATTCACATGATGATGTACTTTCTATTCTCTCTCCTGGCTTTGTGGACCTTTCACGTGAAAACGAATATCGAACGTTGGAAGCTTTACTTGTTTATTATTGGCTGGGGTGTTTTCATGGAATTTCTTCAAATTACCATGCGTTTAGGCAGGCATTTTTCCTTGCTTGATATCTGCGCCAATATCTCGGGTGTAATATTAGGAATTGCTCTATACAAGTTCGTTATCAGCAAATTAAAGATATAAAACCTATTTTATTGATTCAACTTTTTCAACTAGTTCAATTGGAACATCAGCGAAAACAGAGCATCCTAGCGATTCAAAACGCATCCCGATTCTTTTTCGACCTTTGATCTCTGAGATTTCTCCCTCCATTCCTTCCAATGGGCCACTCAAAACCTTCACTTTCTCGCCCTTAGTCAGGTTTTCATTGGTAACTTGCACGGCGTCATTAAGTTCTTCCAGAAATACTCTTAAATCCTGAATTTGCTTTTCCGGAATCTCGGCTCGCTTTCCTCCAAAACTAACATAAGCCACAACTCCGGAAGCTTGTAAAACCTTAACATACTCCCGATTACTGACCTTTACAAACAGATAGCCCCGAATGAGAGGCTCTTCTACAACTTTAATCCGATCGCTCCATTTCTTCTTCGATATTTTAAGTGGCAAATAGGCATCTATACCTTTAGATGCAATGTCTTCGAATGATCTTTTCTCAGCACGCGATTTGACATAAACGGCATGCCATTTGTAATCCCCTTTTTTCAGCATAACAAAAAAATATAATTAGCCAACGCAACTATTATTTAAAAGTACCATCATGTTTAATAATAATCCTAATTCCAATTTATCCAGCGTCAAAAATAATCATTAAACAAAAAATGAAAGCAATCTATATACAACATTTAGTCGACACGGTCGTTTTCACCGGAAACAAAGTTACTTGATCCAATTTTATTAATCGATAGAAGTTTTTCAGAAGAGTTCACAAACAATAGATTAACAAACAATTACACATCACTATAATAAAAAAAGAGACAAAAGGAAACATTTTAATAATATTAAAATATGCTGACAAACATATTAAAGTGTTACTTTTGCATTAAACCATCTCATTATGGAACAGTACTTATTCTACATAGTCTGCACAATCACAATAAGCTTTTTCATCACTTATGTATGCATTCCCCCAATCGTACGTATTTCACAAGAAAAAAAATTATTTGACGTACCTAATTCACGAAAATTAAACAAAACTGTTATCCCGACATTAGGCGGTGTCAGTATTTTCATCGGTATAACCTTAAGTTCGATCTTATTTATTGGACAGATTGAGTTTCCCGAATTCAGATACATATTTGCTGCGCTCATCATGTTATTTTTCATCGGACTAAAAGACGATATCCTGATCATTGCTCCGATGAAAAAATTGTTGATCCAGGTATTAGCCGCCGGCGTTTTGGTTTTTATGGGCAATGTTCAAATCAGCAGTCTATCTAACTTATTCTACCTCAATCAAATCAGTATTTGGATGAGTGCCCCAATTTCATTTATGCTTCTGCTTTTTCTTATCAATGCGATAAATTTAATTGATGGGATTGACGGGCTTGCGGCTTCAATCACAATATTAGTTTCATCGGTGCTGGGCGTATGGTTTCTGATAACCGGACACTTTGCATACACCATTTTGAGTTTTGCAGTAGCCGGAAGTTTATTAGCCTTTTTACGCTTTAACCTTTGGGGAAATGAAAATAAAGTATTTATGGGCGATACCGGCTCTTTAGTATTAGGATGTTTATTAGGTATTTTGGCGATTAAATTTTTAAGCTTTAACGTGACTGCACCCGAGATGGTAAGAATTTACAATGCGCCTAACTTTATTCTTTCGTTACTCATTGTGCCGGTTACCGATACTTTACGGGTATTTGCTATTCGTCTTTATCAGGGGCGTTCACCTTTTTCGGCAGATATGAATCACATTCATCATATTCTAATTCGTTCCGGGATGAAACATATTCAAGCAAGTGGTTTTTTGGTATTATACACGTTATTCTTTGTTTCATTGAGCATTTCATCACAAGCGTACTTATCGACAACTATAAGTTTTCTTTTAACGCTGACAATCAGTTTTGCGGTGATCGGATATTTGCACAGACGTTCTGAAAAAATTATGAAGAAAAGATCAAAACAAATTCAGCTTACTCGTCGTGTTTTATCAACCGGAATTCCGGTTCACCAAGATCCATTCAAATTTATCAGGTCAAAAAAGAGACTTGCTTAAACCAATAATCCGGTAGATTATTTCAATGAATAGCTCAATTTAACAGCCGCTCCAAAATCGGACGGCAATATTGAGCCATGATCGTAAGCTAGTTGAATACCACACCGCAAAGGAATATTTGGCAATATATAAGTCGCTTGAACTGACGCCGAAAGAAACTCTTTAGGCGAAGCATACTCTGCATTGTGCCTTCCATAGTGCTTCGAATAGCTAAGCTTTGTTTTCCATTCGATTGAGTTGTTGAGCCACCCACTTAAGCCATTGTGAATTGCCCAAAACCGGGTATTATCAAAGCCTTTCGATATTCCGTTTTCATTAAAAATCGGAATGAATAATGGAATTCCCATCATCCGGTCGTAGCTCACAAAACCCGACTTATAAACGCCATGTGTAAAATAATTGTCTTCTCCTTCGCCAACCTCATAATCGGGTCGGCTTGGATCCGGATGGTATTTGTGATGTTGCCCACTTTGATCCCGGGTGTTTGCATATTCCAGCACAGCAGACTCTATAAAAGGTTTATCAGCTACATGCTTCCAATACACTCCCCACAAACCGTCAGGAGCATTTTCAAGCTGAATGCCGGAGCGATCTTCCCAAGGGTGTTGCCAATATAATTTCAGATAATTGCTTTCGCCATCGTACTCCAACGACACCAAGTATTGACCAAGCTGATTTCCCGCCACATTAGCCCGATCAATTGCCGGGGCATCGCTACTTCCTACCCTACCGGTTATATATCTGAAATAATCTTCAAGCCCGGGCATTTTAAAATCGCCGCTGCTAGATGTAAACGTACCACCCCAAAAAACCCAATGATCCAAACCGGCTGAGAAAGTCCACTTGTCGGTTATTGAATAATTTACGTCCAATCGTTTGTGGTGTAAGTTCCCATCATCAACAATTCGGTCGTCAACTAATAAATACTCATTGTACTCAAAATCGAAAGCGAACTTACTGAACCACCCACTTTGAAAGAGCCGGAAGTCGTTAGTTCCAAGGCCAACGCGTGGCAATGGACGTGCGTTATTCGACAGGTAAAAGTTTCCGTTCGTTAGTGATAAGCCATTGGCAAAAACCGGCTCAGCCTTTGCTCCAACATGCAAAAACCACTTTTTAAAGTGCAGCTGCGCCCAGTATTCATTCGGATGAAAGGCCGAATTCTTCGATATTTGTCCAACTAAATTCACACCATAGGCCAGTTGAAACTTATCTTGCAAGTTATAGTCAGCTTGTTTAACGTACTCTATAATAAATAGCTCCTGAACCGGTGCTGAGCCATCGACCATTCCCTGCTGATTCATTTGCAACCAAAAGGGAACATTGTCACCACTCGAGATAATGGTATTAGAATGAATCGTTAGTGCTGGATTGGTATCAGCTACCTGAGCAAAAAGTACAGTAGAAGCGAAGAATAATGCGCTAAGAAATAGTAAACTCTTTTTCATGAATGAGTGGATTTTTTATTGACTGAAAAGTATAAAAAAACAGACAAACTATTTTAACATATAATTGAAAAAATAGTTTGTCTGTATAAAAATTAAAAAACGCAGACCTGTAAGCCGGGTTCTGTATCCTCCGCCAAACGACGAAAAACCTCTATCATTTATCTGGCCGAAGCATCACTGCTACGATCTAGCAACCTACCCCTCACGACTTTCAACCAGGTTGAAATGGAACGGGCAGCTCCTGGTCGTGATATATTTGGTCTTGCAACCCACGAGGCGTACGGCTCTCGAAGTTACCTCCGAAACCGGTGAGCTCTTACCTCACCTTTTCACCCTTTCCCCGGCAAGCCGAGGTGGTCATTTTCTGTTACACTACTGCAAGCTTTCGCCCGCCTTCCAATTAAGAAACATGGTGCCCTGTGTTGCCCGGACTTTCCTCCCTTCAATATAAATTGAAGAGCGATAGAGCGGTCTGCACTGCAAAATTATGAAAAAGGTTGAACTATTTTAGCCAGCCCATTTTATTTATGCAGAATAACCATGGTCGCCCCATAGCCATATTCCTGAAAACTGGCATCCTGAAAGTTATACTTTTTATATCTATGTGTTAGTTCACGACGAACTTCCTGTTTGAGTGTTCCATTTCCCAGGCCATGAATAAAAACGGCTTTCTTTATCCGCTTTTTAATGGCCTCATCCATTTTCTCATGAAAATGAGTCATTTGTAAATCCAACATTTCCTTGTTCGAGAGTCCGGCGGTATCATCAATTAACTCGTGGATATGTAAGTCAACTTCAAGCAGATCTGTATTTTCAACAACTCGTCTTCGTTTACGGGCAGGCTCCTTAGCACTTACCGCTTCCTTCACCTCCTTTTCGGTCAAGTTTTCAACCACCTTTTCCATCGGATTTGGGTTCAGACTTACAACCATCGCCTTTTCGTTAAAAAACTCGTTGGACACAAAACTACCCGACTTATAGAACTTCACCGGGTTAATTTTTACTGAAGCTTCTACAGGACGTTCCAACTGACTGGCCTTTTCGCGATAGCATATCAACTGAAAGAAATACTCCGGCAGCTCCGCAATATCAACCTGGGCAATTGAATCCAACCACAATTTCGTATTCGGCTCCAACTCCCCGGCTTCCTTTGAGCTATATTCGTTTCCTTTCAACTCAGCAAAATGATATAATACGGAAAAATTGCTATCGTTAATCAAGTACAGTTTGATGGTTCCTTCCAGCGGATTTTGGCTATTCTCAGGCACAAAGGCCAACTGAAAATTGGGCTTGTCATTTCCTTCAATCAGCACTGCTTCTTCCTTTACCGGCTCGCTAACCGGTTCCGGCTTTTTCGGATTAGCTTGCGCTGCAAATTGTTCAACACTTGATTTTTCAGCATACTGCTCGTCGGCAATAATCACTAAGTCAGACACTAAAGTCGGAATCTCGAAACCGTCTTCATTTTCAACATGAACTAAAGACTTACTGACAACTTTGGTAACAACGCCGCCGCCGACATCATTCATAAACTTTACCCGATCTCCTACTTTTATCATAGTTCGCTATATTTTACTACAAAATTAAGAACTATTTTAACTGAAAATAATATTTCAGTACTTTTGCCGCTCATGAGCGAAAAAACTTCGATAAAACCGGTTTTCAATCAAAGTGCACAGGCATTGAACTACAATTTGCCGGACGAACGTATTGCGAAATATCCATTGAGCGAGCGCGATGCGTCGAAATTACTCGTTTGGAAAAATGGTCAGATATCAGATGCCAACTTTCGCTCGATTGCTGACTATTTGCCCGAACAGAGTTTACTGGTCTCGAATAATACCAAAGTCATTCGTGCGCGACTTCCATTTCAGAAAAAAACGGGGGCACAGATTGAGATTTTCTGTCTTGATCCGGAATCACCAGCCGACTATCAGCTTGCGTTTCAGCAAACCCAACAATGTAGTTGGAATTGCATGGTCGGCAACTTAAAAAAGTGGAAACAGGAACCACTGGAGCGGCAAGTGGACGTGAATGGGAAAGTAATTACCCTTGTGGCAAAAAAGTTGAGCCAGGAAAATGGCAACGTAGTTGTTCAGTTTAGCTGGAACAATCCGTCGGTTGACTTTGCCTCGCTGATTGAAGCCTGCGGAATATTGCCCATACCGCCCTACCTTCATCGCGAAACTGAAGCCAGCGACCACGAACGGTATCAAACGATTTATTCGAAAATAAAAGGTTCGGTGGCTGCTCCAACAGCAGGGCTGCACTTTACCGATGCCGTATTTCAATCGTTGAAGGAAAAATCAATATCGCTGGCTGAAGTGACGCTGCACGTTGGTGCCGGAACTTTTAAACCGGTTAAGTCTGCCACCATTGCCGATCATGAGATGCACTCGGAAACAATTGTTGTTTCGCGCCAGCTGATTGAAAAACTCATGCAACATACAGGTAAGCTCATCGCTGTGGGGACAACGTCAATTCGTACGCTCGAAAGCCTTTATTGGTTGGGTAAATCAATCATGAAGAATCCGCATCAGGCACCCGACAAATTGCATGTAAAGCAGTGGTCGCCCTACGAAACCACCAACCACGAACCTGCCGCCGATGTTTTACAGGCCTTGCTCGATTATATGGACAAAAACGAACTGCCTGTGGTGATCGCTTCTACCCAAATCATTATTGTGCCAGGCTATCAGTTCCGTTTGGTTGACGGTATGATTACGAACTTTCATCAGCCACAAAGCACCTTACTTTTGCTTATTTCGGCCTACCTGGGCGACGACTGGAAACGGGTGTATCAGCACGCGCTCGACAACAACTACCGTTTCCTCAGCTACGGCGATAGCAATTTATATTTAAAGTAAACAAGCCGTAACGCACAATCTAAACCGAAGTTCTGCAGACCGCAGTTTGCTTACAAAGCAAATTCTACCACGTTCTCATCAGTTCTTTTGGACAAAAATAATTTTCAGGAAGCTTGTCAACCGCAGATGAGAGCAAAATAAATTTTCCAGAATGCTGTCAAAGACAGATGAGAACAAAATATTTTTTCCAGAATGCTCTCAAAGGCAGACGAGAACAAAATAAATTTTCCAGAATGTTGTCAAAGGCTTTCGAGAGCAAAAAAAACTTTCCGGAAGCTTGTCGTCTGCTTTTGGGAACAAAATAAATTTTCCGGGAGCATGTTTTCCGCTTTTGAGAAATCTTCAAACGGCCAAAACGTACCGAGGAAACCGGTGAAAAAAGCGCAAAAAAAAGGCACCCCATTAGGAGCGCCCTTCAATATATCATCAATTAGAAAGTAATCTAAGGTCACGGACCTATTTGATATTTTCGGTTTCGCTTCTATCACAGATTATTAAAGACTCGAAACATCACACTAAATTATTCGCACTACTTACCACGCAAACAAGGGCAAATCCTTCATCATCTTATTTACTTTTTCGCGAACTGATGTGATTACAGCTTCATTTTCCACGTCACTCAACACTTCATCAATCAAATCAACAATCACGGGCATTTGATCTTCTTTCAACCCACGAGTTGTAATTGCGGGAGTTCCCACACGCAAGCCAGAAGTTGTAAATGGCGAACGACTGTCGAAAGGAACCATGTTTTTATTGATGGTAATATCAGCTTTTACCAACGTGTTTTCGGCAACTTTCCCGGTCAATTCAGGAAATTTGGTACGTAAATCAATCAACATACTGTGATTATCGGTACCTCCTGAAATTACCTTGTAGCCTTTATCGACAAAAGCCTGAGCCATAACCGCCGCATTCTTTTTCACCTGGCTTTGGTAGTCTTTATAAGAAGGATCTAACGCTTCGCCAAAAGAAATAGCCTTTGAAGCAATAACATGCTCAAGTGGTCCACCTTGTTGTCCGGGGAAAACAGCAAAATCGATCACTGCCGACATCATTTTTGTTACCCCTTTCGGAGTTTTAAAGCCAAAGGGATTTTCAAAGTCTTCACCCATCAAAATGATACCACCCCGGGGACCACGTAATGTTTTATGGGTTGTTGATGTTACAATGTGGGCGTGTTTGACAGGGTTTTCCAATAAACCGGCAGCGATTAAACCAGCCGGGTGAGCCATATCAACCATAAACATCGCACCAACTTCATCAGCAATTTTACGCATGCGGGCATAATCCCATTCGCGCGAATAGGCTGATGCCCCACCAATAATCAGTTTTGGTTTGTGTTCGCGAGCCAAAGCTTCCATTTCATCGTAATCAACCAAACCGGTTTCTTCTTTTACATGGTATGCAATTGGCTCGTATAAAATACCCGATGAATTAACCGGAGAACCGTGCGAAAGGTGGCCTCCATGAGAGAGATCAAGACCTAAAAATTTATCGCCCGGCTTAAGAATAACGCTTAACACGGCCGCATTGGCCTGTGCTCCGGAGTGTGGCTGAACGTTGGCATACACTGCTCCAAATACTTCTTTCAAACGGTCGATAGCCAATTGCTCAGTCATATCAACACACTGACAGCCGCCATAATACCGTTTGCCCGGATATCCTTCAGCATATTTATTGGTCATTACAGAGCCCATCGCTTCCATGACTTGCTCGCTAACAAAGTTTTCAGAAGCAATTAATTCAATTCCGCTCAACTGACGCTGGCGTTCTTTCTCAATAATGTCAAATACAATTTGATCTCTTTTCATCGTATTAAAATTGTTTACTTTATGGGTATATAATGGAACTTCCGGAAAATCCTGTCATTCTTTTTCGTCCCAACAACAAGGGGAACAGAACACCAAAATTTGCGATCGTTTCATTTGATAATTATTTCGATAACGAATTTAAAGGGCAAAGGTAAAACTTTTTATGTCGTGCCGAAACGATTAGAAATTAACAAACACCTGTTTTTTTGAACGTTTAACATTGAGAAAACCTTCGCCAGTGAGTTCTATACTATCATCCTTTTTCGAGTAGTAACCTTCTTCAGGATTGCTGAGTATAAACTATTAGAGTGGGTTGTCATTTAAGTTACTGCGTGCTTTATGATATTACCTTCGACTGCGTACTTTGATTTTATGCCTTGATTTATTGATTGTTTTTACTGAATGATTTAAAACGACCGTTATGCCAATAAAAAAACTAAAAAAGTATCTGGATCACTACAACATTGAGTACATTACCATTCGCCATTCGCTGGCATTTAATGCCCAACGAGTTGCCGCAACAACACACATTCCTGGTAAAGAAATAGCTAAAACCGTAATTGTAAAAGTTGATGGGAAAATGGCCATGGCTGTACTGCCGGCTTCGTACATGGTAAACCTCGACCTTTTGAAAGAGCAAATCGGTGCCAAAACAATTGAGTTAGCCAACGAAATGGAATTTAAACGATTTTTTCCTGAATGCGAAATTGGAGCAATGCCACCGTTTGGTAATTTATACGATATGCCGGTTTATGTGGCCGAAAGTTTAGCCGAAGATAAAGAAATTGCATTCAACGCCGGAACTCACATCGAATTAATACGAATGGCATACGCTGATTTTGAACGACTGGTACAGCCATTCGTTCTGAAATTTTCGAAAGCAAAAATGGTTTAAGAAGCCGATCATCGAATCGACGAAAAAGAAATCTCCCCCGTTCAGAGGTTTCTTTTTTTGTCTTCTGAAAATTGATGGTCGTTTCATTTTTAATTTGCATTTTTAATTTGCATTTTTAAGCCGCTCATGATCTCATTTGCCCAGAATTATCGCGGGTGAATCAAGAGACCGGAAATCAATGTATAAATGAAAGCAAGCAAAAACGAAGAGCCGTTACTATTTATATCTGCTATTTATTTGAGTTTATTGGGGAGTGTTTTTGGAATAGTGCTCTTCGGTATAGCCGCTTTGTTTTTTACTAAAACCAAGGAACTGGTTATCGGTGTAACCAACCTTACCAGTATGGATCATATTACTCCCTTGTATCTTTTGCTATTTGCCGGATTTTGTGGTGTCTCGCTTATTGGGGTATTGAAAATGAAACGCTGGCAAAAATCAGGATTTTATATTTATACAATCGCCCAACTTGCCATTCTTTTTCTCCCGGCTATTTGGATTGACTGGAATGCTTTTTCGGTAATGAACGGTTTATTTTCAGCTTTGTTCATCTTGATTTACCTTTCCTTCTATCCACGAATGGAATAAAACTCCGTAGCTTTTCACCAGCTAAGGTCGCGAACCTATTTGATATTTTCGGTTTCGCTTCTATCACTAATTGTTAAAGACTCGAAACATGACACTAAGTTATTCGCACTACTTAATTCACTTTTTGTCCTAGCTTTTTAAGCATCTCAAAATGCTTATGAAGGGCATCAAAAAAGCTTGGTTGAACATGATAAGGTAAGTTATACTTTTGAGCTGTATCAGCCACTAAAAGTGAAATTTTTCGATAATGGATATGGCAAATTGCCGGGAACAGATGATGTTCAACCTGGTAATTCAAACCTCCGATAAACCAAGAGAATAATCGGTTGTGGGGAGAATAATCAGTTGTTGTCAGTAATTGATGAATCGCCCAATTGTTCTCCACAGTTCCTGTTTGATCGGGAACCGGATATTTTGAAGAAGGCATTACATGCGCTGTCTGGAATATAACTGTTAGTATAAAACCACATATCAAGTGCATACTTAAATAAAACAAAACAACCAACCACCAAGCGATCGGCAACACCAAAATTGGTAACACCAATATGTAGGTGTAGTAAATTATCTTGGAAATAATCAGCTCTGTCAGAAGCTTCTTAAACGATTTTTTACGTCCCAACTTCACTCCTTCTTTTGAGTAGCGATACAGTTGTTTAAAATCTTTAACCGTGCTCCACATAATTGTCATCAAACTATACAAGAACCAGGCATATACATGTTGAAAACGATGAAATTTATGACGAGGCTTGCCCGGAGAAAGGCGTAATACAATGCCTGGATCAATATCTTCATCGTACCCATCAATGTTCGTAAAGTGATGATGTAATGTATTGTGCTGATATTGCCAGGTTTGGGAAAAACCTCCTAAAAAATTCAATGAATAGGATAAAACCTTATTAATCCTTTGATTTTTTGAATAAGAATTGTGATTCGCGTCATGCATGACCGAAAGACCGATTCCTGCCATTCCCAACCCCATGGTTATCCAAAGAAAAAACAACCCAAGCGGATTTGTAACAAACAGAAAAATCATCAGGAAATAGGGAACTAAATAAAGAGAAAACATGAAAATCGTTTTCAGGAACATCGTTTTATCTCCATATTTCGAAAGCTTATTTTCCTCAAAATAGTCTACTATTCTTTTTCGTAATTCATTTACAAATTCTTGCTTTTGGGCATTTGGAAATATGATTGCTTTTGATTTCATCACCTTTGTTTATTGTTCTAATTTTTACTTCAACTACATTCGAAAAACACGAGTCGTCAACCTTTTTTTCATCACGTATGATTCGACACTTCATCTTCGACCTTATCTTTATGGTACAAAGATATTGGGCTTTGATTCAATTAAAATAAAAAAGGGATTAACGATAGAATTCTGTTATTATTTTGATGCAAATGGGGATAAATAATGGAAGATGATGGCGAGTGGGATTCGCCCCAATTGTATTAAAAAAGCTCTTTGATCTTTAACAAATACTGGCGAGACACGGGAACTGGCTCATCAAAGTCCCTGATTTGCAATAAATGTGTATTATACTTTTTGGTGAGCTTTTCGACATGAAAAGTATTTACAATAGACGTTCGATGACATCTTATAAAATTCGAAAATGGCTTTAACTGTTGTTGGATATTCTTCAGGGTACTCCGTATCAATTTCCTCTTTATTCCTTGTCCTTCGCGGTATATAATTTCGACATAATTATCAGCCGAGCGCAAAAGTATTACATCAGCAATCGACAAGTTCAATTGGTCAGCACTATATTCTGAAATAAATTCGATGGTTTGATTCAAATAGTCATCTTCATAACGTTCAATCTCCTTCATGATGTTTTCTTTTTCACCAAGCAGCAGTTCGTTTTGATATTTCAACTTCTGGAACTGATCGAAGACATTCAAAATAACCGGAGGAACAAGACATATCAGCACTAATTTAAAGACGATGTAAAACGACAATTCAATCAAGCCAACATAGCGCAAATAAAAAGCAAGTGCGACTGTACTGAATGCCAAAATGAGAAATCCGCAAGCATAGGAAAATACGAGTGTATTTTCGTTTTCCGAAAATTTATCATGGATTAATGTTCGAAATGTTGTGCGAACCAGAACCATAAATAGAAAGATAATAGCCACAAAGCCGGCAACAAAAAGCAAGCGATTATTAAAGTTGAAACCGTCGATGGAAAACGGTTGAAAAAACAGAATAAATAAAAAAATACCAAAAGTGATACTCAACAGAAAACCAATGTTTTCTTTGATCCTTGCAACTAATTTATTGATTCTCCCAGCCAGCATAAAAAAGTAGTTTATTGACAGTGAAGTCGGAATATTTTCTTCTTTCAAAGTTAAACCATTTTTCCTCAGTCAGAAGAAATCACCCATTTTCCGACAACCATTTAAAAAGCGTTGGAGATATTCCAAATTTGAATCAGTACAAATTAAATGAGTCCAACACCAGATCATGACGGCTAGTCATGTGAAAAAGTCCGAACGGTTTTACGATAATTTGAAAACACTTTAGCTCGAGAAATAAAGCCAATATACCTGCCTCCGTCAATCACTGCCAAATTAAACCGTCCACTTGTTTCAAATTTCTCGGCAACCACGAGCATCGTATCTTTCGGGGAAATAAAATACTCAGGCATGTACATTAAATCCTTTACATAGACTTTCTCATACAAATCCTGATTAAAAACGATATCCCTGATATCATTCATTTTAATCATTCCTCGCATAATTCCATCGGCATCAACCACCGGAAAAAGATCGCGCTTCGACTTGGAAATAGACTTGGTGAGATCTCCCAAAGTTGCTTCGGGAGAAATAATTTCGAAATCAGTTTCAATCAAATCCTGAACTTCCATAAAGTGAAGAACCGCTTTATCCTTATGATGCGTTACTAACTTTCCATCGAGGGCTAATCGCTTTGTGTATATCGAGTGTTGTTCGAATCGGACTATTGTAATATAAGCGACCAACGATGCAATGATTAAGGGAAAGAAAAGTTCATAGCCTCCGGTAATTTCGGCAGTTAGAAAGATGCCCAGCAAAGGCGCATGCATAACACCCGCCATCATTGCACCCATACCTGCCAATGCAAAGTTATCGAGTGGTAAATTTAACCCAAAGACGAGATTCAGAAAGAAAGCCATAAAATAGCCGCCAATGGCTCCGACAAAAAGTGTTGGTGCAAAAATACCACCGATTCCACCACTAGCCGTGGTAACTGCCATGGCAATTACTTTAAAGCCTAATAAAAGCACTAAAAAAACAACAAAAAACCAAGGATTATCGCGTAACCCGTAAAATAGGGAATTGTCCAACAATTCCAGACCAAGGTCGTTAAACACTTTGTTTATGGAAGTATAGCCTTCACCCCAAAGTGGCGGAAAGAGAAAGATCAAAACTCCAAGAGCTATTCCACCATAAACCATACGAAGCCACTGTCTTTTTATGCCTTTCATTACTTGTTCTACCCACATCGCAACCCTGGTAAAATACAACGATACAAAGCCTGCAAAAATACCCAACGCGATATAAAAAGGAACCTGATCGGCCTGAAAAGTGTGGATCAGGTTGAACTTGAATAGCGAAACATCACCCATAAAATAAACGCTAATTACCGCCGCAGTAATCCCGGAAATTAACAAAGGAACCAGTGAAGCCATTGTTAAATCGAGCATTAGTACTTCCAAGGTAAAAACGATGCCAGCAATTGGTGCTTTAAAAATTCCGGCAATAGCTCCGGTAGCTCCACATCCAATCATTAAGATCACATCGGCATGTCCGAGTTTAAAGAAGCGGGCCAGGTTTGCGCCAATCGAAGCTCCCGTCAATACCACAGGTGCCTCAGCTCCAACTGATCCTCCAAAACCAATCGTGAAACTACTGGTAATCATGGAAGAAAAAGAATTGTGCGACTTAATCTTTCCTCTATTATTTGAAATTGAAGATAAAATTTTAGCTACGCCGTGTCCAATATCATCTTTAATAAAGTAGCGAATAATCAGTACCGTGATCGTAATTCCGATTAAGGGAAGGGCCAGATACAGAAAATTTTCATTGGTCGTAACAAAGTGGCCAACTAACTGTTCTCCAATAAAGTGAATTAATTTTTTTAAGATTAACGCAGCCAATCCACTGACAACTCCAATTATGAAGCTTATCCAGTACAGCTTTTTCTTGCCCATTAGCTGTTTCGCCAATGATTTCAAATCAATCTTCTCAATCCCCAACATGATTTTATTTTGCTTAATCGTGTGATAAATGTGCCATTCGCTTTCTGTATGTCGAAAAAACACGAGCTCTGGATATAAAACCGATGTATTTCCCCTGATCGATTACTGCCAGATTATAACGTTCACTTGATTCAAATTTCTCAACAACTTGTTCCATCGAATCAGACGTTGAAATTGAATGCTCAGGCAAATACATCAAATGACTAACATGAACCTTATCGTAAAGCTCCTGACGGAAAATCAAATGCCGGACATCATCCATTTTCACCATTCCTTTCAAGTAACCATCCTCATCAACAATGGGGAATAAATTCCGGTGTGCCTTGGAAATTGCTTCAGCCAGATCGCCTAAAGTTGAGTTTGGTCGCAGCACAAGAAAGTCAGTTTCAACTAACTTTTTCACTTCCATCATTCGAATAACATTGAGGTCTTTATCATGAGTCATTAGTTCTTTCCGCTTTGCCAGCTGAATATGGTAAACAGAATTTGACGTAAAAGCTTTAACCGTAAGGTATGCGAACGTTGACACAATCATTAATGGTACAAATAGTTTATAGCCTCCGGAAATATCGGCAATCAGGAAAATACCGGTTAATGGAGCTTGCAAAACTCCGCCTATCAATCCGGACATTCCAATCAGTGCGAAGTTATTTACATTTAATTGTTTTAACCCAGTCATGTTGACAAATTGTGCGAATAGCATTCCAGAATTAACACCCATGAAAAGTGTTGGGGCAAAAATACCGCCAATACCACCGCTACCAAAAGTTATTGAGGTGGCAACAATTTTTAAAAGAATTACAGCTATAATCAATACGAACATACTCCACATTTCTCCTTTAAAGCTGTAAAAGATCGAATCATCGTACAAATATCCCAGATCTCCTTCTAAACACATATTGATGGCTTCGTACCCCTCGCCATAAAGTGCAGGGAAAAAGAAAATCAAAATTCCTAAGCTCAATCCACCAATCGTAAGTCTTATTCGCTTTGTACTAAACCCCTCAAAAAGTTTTTCAATGTATAAGTACATTTTGGTGAAATAGGCCGAAACCAATCCGGCAAATATTCCTAAAACAATATAGTATGGAAGGTCTGACAGTTCGAAACTGGTCTCAACACTAAATGGATAAAGGACATCTTGCCCCATAAAAAAGTAGGAAGTCAATACCGCTGATGAAGATGCCAATAAGAGAGGAACCAAGCTAAAGGTAGTCAGGTCGATCATAATAACTTCAACCGCAAAAACAATGGCAGCAATGGGTGCCTTAAAAATAGCTGCCATTGCTCCGGCAGAAGCACAGGCAAGCATCAATATGGTATTCTTGTAATTAAGTCTGAATACTTTTGAAATCCAGGATCCGTACGCTGCTCCGGTAGCAACGGTAGGTCCCTCTAACCCAACTGAACCACCAAAGCCTACCGTAAATGCAGAAGTTATTACCGATGAAAACAGGTTGTGTCTACTCAGTTCGCCTTGCCGCATTGAAATACTGTGCAACACATTGGGAATACCATGACGAACCGGTTTTTTTATAATATAGGTAATAAACAAAACAGTGATAAAAATCCCTGTTATTGGAAGAATTAGGTAGATGTAATTTTCAACATAGTGCCCCAACGAGATATTGTGCACTAATCGTTGAGTCAGCCAAACAGCATTTTTAATTATCGTCGCTGCAATTCCGGCAATAATACCAACAACCACACTCAGAATCACCACAAAGTGGCGTTCGCTCAAGTGCCGTAAACGCCAACGGTGAAAACGAACAATTAAAGACTGCTTATTCTCCATTTGTTCGCAAAAATAATAAAAGGCAGTCTAAAATCGGGGAGAAACTATTTTTTCTTTTTGAAAATTCCTTTGATTACTTCCCAAACTTTTTTCTTTTCTTTCTTCTCAGGATTTTTAACCTCTTTCAACTTCTCTTCTTTCGATTTTCCGGCAAATATTCGTTCAATCAAATTGTCTTTATCATCCAAATCATAAAACTCCCGGTAGTGAGGAATTGCCAGATCGGCTAATAGCCCGTTATTCAAACTTGGAAAATCAGCATACTGCATCGTTTTATATCGAGCATCACGATAAAGCTTACTGTAAAACTTACCTACAATTGGTAAAGCCATGTATGCTCCTTGTCCATATTTTATTGTACGGAAATGAACTCCAGGATCTTCAGCTCCAACCCAGCAGCCAGTTACTAATTCAGGTGTGAGGCCAATAAACCATCCGTCCGACTGATTTTGCGTTGTCCCTGTTTTACCGGCAAAATCGCCAGAAACCTGATAGGTATTTCGGATCGAGCTCCCCGTACCATCATTCACAACTGATTCGAGCATGTGGGTAACAATCTGACAATTGACACCATTCAACGAAGTTCGGGTGGCTGGTTCGCGTTTATATTCAACCAGCTTGTTGCCTTTGTTATCACTGATTGAAACAAGGTAATTGGGTTCAACACGAGTTCCTTGATTTAACATGGTTGCATAAGCAAAAAGCAAATCCTTCAAACTAATTGAAGCTACACCAAGCGCTAAAGAAGGAAATTCGGGCAAGTCAGCTTCTAATCCCAATTCCCGACAAGTCTCAATCGTTTTCTCAATGCCTGTTTTCATCATGACATCAACAGCAACTGTATTTAATGACTGAGTCAACGCTCCTTCCATTGAATAATACCCTGTATACTCTCCGTGTGAATTACTCGGAGACCAATCCTGATAATCTTCATAGACTTTCTTTTCGTTTGGGTAATACTCAAATGGGCTTTGTCCGTCTTCAAGAGCTGCTAAATAAACAAACGGCTTAAATGTAGAACCAACCTGACGCGCTGACAAAACATGATCGTATTTAAAAAAGCGGAAATCAATTCCCCCAACCCACGCTTTTAGGGCTCCGGTTGATGGTTCAATTGCTAAAAAACCGGCATTAAGTAAGCGCAAATAGTGTTTAATCGAATCAAGCGGGGTTGTTTCGACCTGCTTTAATCCTTGGTGGGTAAAAAAAGTTGTCTTTATCTTCGAACTGAACGCCTGATCAATCTGCTCTTGCGTTTTGCCTGCTTTATTCATCTTCTTATAGCGCTCCGAACGACGTATTGCGCTCTTTAAAATGTTCTGTTTCCCTCTCCAAGGTTCTGTTTTTCCCCAGTGGTTGTCAAATACATTTTGTAAGTTTTCCATGTACTCTTTGACCGATTGTTGTGCAAAATACTGGAAATCGTAATTTAAGGTTGTCTTAACCCGCAGACCATCAGTAAATAAATTATATGGTTCACCGTTCTCTTTGGTATTGTTTGAACACCAATCCATCAACTCCGGCTTTAGCATCTCGACAAAATACGGCGCCGGGCCTTCATTGTAAGAAATTCTTCGGTATTTTACACCCAGTGGTTTTTCCTTAAAAACTTCTCCTTGTGCTTCCTCCAGAAAGCCATTTGCGATCATTTGATTGATAACCACATTGCGCCGTTCTTTCGAACGTTCAGGATTAATTCGAGGATTATAACTGTAGTTGGCTTTTAGCATGCCAACCAACACCGCTGATTCATCTACGGTGAGGTTTTTAGGATTTTTACTGAAGAATCGTTCCGCAGCGACTTCAATACCAAAAATGTTTTCTCCAAACGGAACCGTATTCAGATATAGTGTCAGAATTTCTTCCTTGGTATAAATGCGCTCCAAACGATAGGCAATAATTGCCTCGCGCAATTTATTAACCGGCATACTAAACATCCACAAATCATTTCGTGGAAATAAGTTTTTAGCAACCTGCTGGCTCAAAGTACTTCCGCCGCCAGCACTTTTATCCTGTAGCAGGATCGTTTTGAAAAGTACGCGCATCAGCGCAATCTCATCAATCCCGCGGTGTTCATAAAAACGAGCATCCTCTGTAGCAATCAGTGCATTGATTACATTAGGTGATATTTCATCAAATTGAACGTTGCTCCGATTCTCAATATAATAGCGACCAAGTAACCGACCATCCTCTGAGAATACTTCTGATGCCTGTGGGTTTTTGATATCATTTAACTGATTGGAACTCGGAACATGGCCTGTAAATCCTAAATAAACAGCCATAAAGAATATAAAAAAGAGAATAACACCAACTGCAAAAAGCTTAAGCAGAAACATCCAGACATTTCTCTTTTTAGCTTTCGATGATCGTTTTTGTTTTTTTCGTATTGGTTTTCTCTTTTTGGATGGTATCGTTTTTGACCTTTTTGTCGCCATTAAAATCTATTTTAAAAACAAAATTAGATAAATAAAACGATTCAATAGCCGGATGTTGTACTTACATTCAAAAACTTTTCAGTTACTGAGATTGTCTTAAAACTAACAATTAGATAAAACAGAAGTATGAGAATTGCAATTACCGGATCGGGAGGATATATTGGAACAAACATAATTGAAAAGCTAAACCAACGAAATTTTCAAATTATCAGGATTGACCGCGAACTGTTATATGGAGATTATCAATTACTCGCTGAAAAGCTACTAGAAACAGATGCAGTAATTAATTTGGCAGGAGCTCCAATTATTCAGCGCTGGACCAAAAAAAACAAATCAGTTATATACAACAGTCGTGTGCAAACAACCCAAAATCTGGTTAAGGCCATTAACGCAATAAAACATGCTGATAGACCTGGCATAGTTGTGTCAATATCGGCCATTGGTATTTACAGGGATGAATTTACTCACGATGAAACAAGTACCAGGTACGCAAATCATTTTGCAGCTCGCGTGATTGATGATTGGGAAGACACATTGGTTGAGCTACCAGAAGATATCCGGCGTATTATTTTCAGATCAGGCATTGTAATCGGCAAGAACTCACCATTTATGAATCGTCTGCTACCTGTTTTCAAACTAGGGGTTGGTGGAAAAATAGGTGCCGGCAAACAAGCCTTCCCTTTTATTCATATTGATGATGTGCTACAAGCTTTCGAAATCGCACTTACAGATGAATCATATTCGGGTATATACAATTTGGTAGCTCCGGAACAAACTTCGAATCAGGAATTCACAAAAAGCCTTGCAAAGAAAATAAATCGCCCGGCATTTTTTCAAGTTCCTGCTGTCGCATTACGCTTACTTTTCGGTAAAGCTGCGAATCTAATTTTGAAAAGTCCGGTAGTTGTGCCTCAGCATTTGATTCAGCAAAATTTCAAATTCATTTATCCTACCCTTGATGAATCGCTCAATGAGATTATAAACGAATAAAATCAGTAGAAAAATGTTACAGCACACGTCTGTAGGCTCTTACCTTTTTATTGAAAAAGCTCTTTTCTAAAATATAACTCGTAAGAATCATCTTTTCAAGTAGCTCAAATTTATTTTCAATGAGAATATACTTTGGCTTTTTCTTGAGCACTTCTCTTAATTCCAATTCCGGATTAACATTAAAAGCCATTGCCAGATGAGGTGAATTCAGTATGGATGAATGCACATACTTTGTGGGACACTCTTTTTCTAGTAATAAATATACGATTTGCTCATAATTAGCCACAAAAATATTGTCTTCACTAGTAATTCGCTTTTGTAAATATGCGGCAATTACCTCTGGCTCATCGGGACGAACTATTTTTCCCTGTATTCCCACGAACTGAATGACCAGCAACAATAAAATGCCGAAAGACATACCTGTTTTACCCCGAAAGAAAAAGCGAGCATATTTATCTAACCGAAATTCCGGATGAAAAGCCACCCCAACAATAAGACTTATTGGAATCATCAATTGTATCGCATAGTGACTAAATCCTTTTCCCGGAAGATAGATTGCCAATAATATAGCGGCAATCCAATAAATGAGTAAATACTTGTATATTGGCTTAAGTAGCTTCTGCTTCGAAAACAACACATAAAACATCAAAAACGTAACCGGGAAAAATCGACCCAAAAAGTCGAGTAACAGTTTTACAAATCGCCAGGTTGTGCCTTGCTGCATGTACCTTCCCGGCAATTCGTAAGTAATGAATCTAAAATATTCAAAATGATTTCCAACAAAGAAATATAGGTTCACCATCAAAAAAGGTAATGCAAACCCAATACCTGAGAACAGAAAGGGTAAAAAATCCTTCCACGAAAACCGACTTCGGCGCTGCATAATTTCGTAAACCAATAGAAAAGACATTAGAGCTACAAAGTCGAAAAGAACCAGGTATTTAATAATAAACCCGATTCCCATAAGTACACCTGCCACCCCGTAGCGAATTGAGCTCTTTTTCAATAAAAACAACAAAGAGGAGGCTGTAAAAAAGTTAAAAAACAATTCTGTATTAGGAGATAAACCAAAATAGTTCCAAGTAGACGTACAACAAATATAAACGAATCCTGTGGCCAGTGCTGCCGGTTGATTATTCAATATTTTCTTTGAAACGAGAAAAAGCAAGTGAGCAGTCACTCCGACAATAAGAGCAACAAACAACCGGCTCATCACAATTGAATGTCCAAACAAAAAGCCCATGAAAGCATAGATTGCAAATATCCCTACCGGCTTACTATCAGTAACATCATAGTAAAGCAATTTTCCATCCAACAAATCTCTTCCTATTATTAAATAGGTAGATTCATCATGATCAAGCACGCTGGTAAAAAAACTGAAAAGACGGAGTACAACTGCCGTAATTAAAAACAAAATGAGAACCTGCCTATCTTTGAAAACCTTCATCTGCAAAATCACCTACACTTTAAGCACAAAAAAAGCCCCACCAAATTGGTAGGGCTCAAATATAGTAATAAAATGTAATCTCTTACAATTGAGGACCGGCAGCAACCAATGCTTTACCTTCTTCGTTGTCAGTATACTTCTCGAAGTTTTTAATAAAACGACCAGCTAAATCCTGTGCTTTTGCTTCCCATTCTTTAACATCAGCATAAGTATCGCGTGGGTCAAGAATATTAGGGTCAACTCCCGGCAAAGAAGTAGGAACTTCCAAGTTGAATACAGGAACTGTTTTTGATTCTGCTTTTTCGATAGAACCATCAAGAATTGCATTGATAATACCGCGAGTATCTTTAATAGAGATCCGTTTTCCGGTACCATTCCATCCTGTGTTTACTAAATATGCTTCCGCTCCGTACTCTTCCATTTTTTTCACTAACTCAGCACCATACTGTGTAGGGTGAAGTGTTAAGAATGCAGCACCAAAACAAGCAGAGAAAGTTGGCTGAGGAGCAGTAACACCACGCTCAGTACCAGCAAGCTTAGCTGTAAATCCTGATAAGAAATGGTATTTTGTTTGCTCTGGAGTCAATTTTGATACTGGAGGCAACACACCAAAAGCATCAGCAGAGAGGAAAATTACTTTTTTAGCATGTCCTGCTTTTGAAGGAACAGCAATATTTTCGATGTGGTTAATCGGATATGAAACCCGTGTATTTTGTGTTACTGAACCATCAGTGAAATCAATTTTACCATTTTCATCAACAGTAACATTTTCCAACAATGCATCGCGCTTAATAGCACCAAAAATTTCAGGCTCGGCTTCTTTATCCAAGTTGATGGTTTTTGCATAGCATCCACCTTCAAAGTTGAATACACCATCATCATCCCAACCGTGCTCATCATCACCAATTAACTGTCGGCTTGAGTCAGTTGACAAAGTTGTTTTTCCAGTTCCTGAAAGACCGAAGAAAATAGCGACATCACCTTCTTTACCAACATTGGCAGAGCAGTGCATTGAAGCCATACC
This sequence comes from Sunxiuqinia sp., assembly GCF_055140945.1. NCBI lineage: Bacteria > Pseudomonadati > Bacteroidota > Bacteroidia > Marinilabiliales > Prolixibacteraceae > Sunxiuqinia > Sunxiuqinia sp. The sequence continues at coordinate 14,874 of NZ_JBSQYS010000022.1, read as the reverse complement.
ACGCAATGGCAAGTAGTAGTTCATCATAGCGAACATACCTTTTTTCATTTCTCCACCGTACCAGGTACCACCAATTACCTGCATTTTTTCAGTCAGGTTAAATACAGTATATACCTCTGAGTTTAATCCGTGCTCTTTATATTTTTCGTTTGTGGTTTTTGAACCGTTCATCACAACAAAATCAGGCTCACCGTAGTTTGCTAATTCTTCTTCGGTTGGACGAAGGAACATATTTTTCACAAAGTGTGCCTGCCATGCAACTTCCATGATGAAACGTACTTTCAAACGAGAATCTTCATTCGCTCCACAAAAAGTATCTACCACGTAAAGCTTTTTACCTGAAAGCTGTTCTACGGTATTTGCTTTAAGATCATTCCAAACTTCCTTAGAAATTGGTTTGTTATCATTTGGAGATTCTGGTGAATTCCACCACATGGTGTCTTTAGTTGTTTCATCTTCAACGATGTATTTATCTTTTGGCGAACGACCGGTAAAAACGCCAGTCATTACGTTGACTGCGTCCAACTCTGTCAACTGACCTTTTTCAAAGCCTTCCAACTCAGGCTTCGTTTCTTCCTCAAATAATACTTCGTAAGATGGGTTATGTACGATTTCTTTTACATCAACAATGCCGTACTTCGATAAATCTAAATTTTTCATAATCAACAATTAAAAATTAATATTTCCAACAAAACCAATTTTTTCTCGGCAGACGAAAATAATATTTTTTTCCTTCTTTTTGAGAGGCCAAAATCAATTTAATACTAATTTGAAACTAAGCTAAACAAAAAAAAGACAGCACGTTAACTAACGTACTGTCTCGCAACTTTATATCCAACTTATTTGACTAATTTACAATGTTAAGAAATCATTAAAACAGAACCAGATAATTTCTTATGACCGCGGGTGAAATTGACTAATTGTCGACTTCAAATAATCACGATCAAGGTGAGTATATATTTCAGTTGTCAAAATAGACTCATGTCCTAACATTTCCTGAACAGCTCTTAAATCCGCTCCTCCAGAAATTAGGTGAGTCGCAAATGAATGACGGAAAGTATGTGGACTAATCTTTTTATCCATCCCCACTTTTTCAGCCAAATTTTTAATGATTGTAAAAATCATAACCCGGCTTAGTTTCTTTCCTCTTCTATTCAGAAAAAGAACATTTTCACTTTCAGGGTTAATTTTCAATGTCTTCCGGTATCCACTGAGGTATTTATTAATTTCAACAACAGCTTTTTCGCTCACCGGAACAAGTCTTTCTTTTTCAGCTTTGCCTTCAACTTTTATAAAGCCTTGTTCAAAAAATAAGTTTGTCACCTTCAAATTCACTAATTCAGAAACTCGCAATCCGCAACTGTAAAGCGTCTCCAACATAGCCTTATTGCGCTGTCCCTCAGGCTTCTCAATATCAACAGCATCAATAATCGTATCAATCTCTTCCATTGTTAATACATCTGGAAGCTTACGCCCGATTTTTGGCGACTCCAACAATGTTGTTGGATCTCCCTGAATTTTTCCCTCGATCAACAAGTACTTAAAAAAGGACTTAATTCCAGAAATAGTACGTGCTTGAGTACGAGGAGAAACACCCCTGTCGTTCAGGTGTTCAACAAAACTCCTCAGATGATTTAACTTAACCTTTTCAGGTGCTAAGCGCTTGAAATTTTCTTCTAAAAAAACCATCAGCTTGTTAATATCATTCACATAAGCAGCAATGGAATTTTGAGATAAAGACTTCTCCAGTCTCAAGAAATTTTCAAATCCTTTTTTACTATCTTCCCATTTCATAATTAAACGCATTTAAATTTGTTCTCAAATCAATTTTCGTAATTTTGGTTCTGTAACACTTCTCAACTAAATTGATAACGATAGCTTCTTCCCCAAGAATACATAATTATCAATACGTCGTTAGATCGGCTAAAGTTACTAAAATTTTAATATAAAGCACAATAAAAATGAAAATATTGTTAATCAACGGCCCTAACCTAAACTTACTAGGAAAAAGAGAAAAAAATATTTATGGTGATTCCTCCTTTGAAGATTATTTTAAACAGCTTCAGACACAGTTTACTCAGCATGAACTAACATATTATCAATCGAATGTTGAAGGCGAATTAATAAATAAGATACACGAAGTAGGCTTTGACTATGACGGCATTGTCTTTAATGCTGGAGCTTATACGCATACGTCGGTTGCTATTAGAGATGCCATCGCCGGCATACAAACGCCAGTTGTTGAGGTTCATATATCCAACATCTTAACCCGAGAGAAATTCAGACACAAATCAATCATAGGGCCCGCCTGTAAGGGTAGTATTATGGGTTTTGGCCTCGACTCATACCGTTTAGGGATTGAAAGTTTTCTACAACGTTAACTTTAAAATCATTTAACGATCTCAAAAGGTCCTTTTGTTTACACTATAAGAAAAAAGTCTAATTTTGCCGGCCGATAATGTAATAAATGAATGTAATGAAACATACCAAAATTGTTGCTTCGATTTCAGACCTAAAGTGCGAACCGGAGTTTGTCAAAGCCTTATATCAAGCGGGGATGAATGTCGCCCGGTTAAATACGGCGCATATCACCGAGGAAACAGCCTTGACAATGGTAAACAATATACGATCAGTATCAGATTCAATAGCACTACTGATTGACACAAAAGGGCCTGAAATTAGAACTGTAAATATGGAAAGCCCAATTGAGATAGAGAAAGGGGATCTTGTTGAAGTTTCGGGACTTGACCGTAAAAGTGAAAAAGGCCGCCCTACCATGATGGTATCGTACAATAATTTTCATGTAGAGATACCAGCCGACGGAACATTATTAATTGACGATGGAGAATTAGAACTATCGGTTCAGGAGAAATTTGAAGACTATGTTTTGTGTCTTGTTGAAAATCCCGGGAAGATCAAGAACAAGAAAAGCATAAATACGCCCGGCTTTAGTGTAAAACTCCCATCTATTTCTGAAAAAGATAAAACATTTATCGAATTTGCTGCTAAAAATGAACTTGACTTTATCGCACATTCTTTCGTTCGTAATAAAGAAGATGTTATTCAAGTGCAAGAGCAGTTAGACAAACTCAATAGTCCGATCAAGATTATTGCTAAAATTGAAAACTGGGATGGCGTAAATAATATCGATGGGATTCTGGATCACGCATATGGAATCATGGTGGCTCGTGGAGATCTTGGAATTGAGATTCCGGCGGAAAAAATACCTGGCATCCAGAGAATGTTGATCAAAAAAGCCGTTCAGAGAAAGAAGCCAGTAATCATTGCTACTCAAATGCTGCATAGTATGATCGACAACCCACGTCCGACCAGAGCTGAAGTAAGCGATGTTGCAAATGCGATTTACTCAAGAACTGATGCTATCATGCTTAGTGGAGAAACCGCTTACGGACAATATCCGGTTGAGTCGGTTGAATACATGAGCCGCATTGCACAGCAAGTTGAAAGCAGCAAAGATAAACGTAACGACATTACACTTCCTGCTGTAAATAACGAAGTTGTTGCCTATTTGGCTGAAGCTGCCATTTTAGCATCAGATGAATTAAAAACGAGAGCAATTGTAACCAACACCCTTACCGGGAAAACGGCTCGTTACTTGGCTGCTTTCCGCGGAAAGAACCCGGTTTACGCCAGCTGCTACGAAATGCCAGTTGTTCGTCAATTAGCACTTTCGTATGGTGTTCGACCTTTCTTAGTTGAGCCTAAAAAGAACAAATTTAAAATGGTTCGTTCTTCATTAAAAGAACTTGTAAATAAAGGAAAAGTCGTTAATGATGATAACGTGGTATACGTTGGTGGAAGTTTCGGTATTGGCGGTGGATCAACCTTCATGGAAATTTCAACCGTTGAACGTTTAACCTACAAAGAAAAAGAATAGTTACAAATTATAGAACAAAAAAAAGGAGCTTTAAAGCTCCTTTTTTTATGTTATCTATCGCAAATCAATTTTCTCAACACCAGGGTGCTTCAACAAATCAAACTTAAAATCGGCTGTCGTTGCCGGAACATCTGTTTCTAAGTTCTTCACCTCCACAATGTAGTTGTTTCCTTCACGACCAACCATTTCAGCTTTCTTGATCAACATGCGCTTTTTATCAATCTGAATTCTGATTTTCGTATACTCTATTTCCTCATTGTCAGGAAATAAGTCGATCACATAAACCCCCTGTCCACCAACTGTTTTTTCTTCCACAAATTTATAGGCAAATCCTTCTTCATAAATGGTAAATAATTTCGAAGGATCCATCATTTCATTCATCTCATCATCAGCCTCAGCAATGGTTACCTCTCCGGCATCTTTCATATAAGTCCAAACGGTCTCCCCATTGTTGAAAATCTCCATGCCCAGTTCTTCTAAACTTAAGTGAAATTGATCTCCCATTAATAAAATCTGGCCATTGTTTTCTTCATGGATTCCTTCTGTTTGATTTTCCATGATGTAATTAAAGGTTGCTTGAATGGTCGAATATCCTTGCGTGGTTTCGGTTACCTTTTCTAAAATGCTTTTGGCTTTTTGATCTTGCTGGGCAAAGCCAATGCTCCAGTACAACGCAACGGTCAATAAAATTACTAGTTTCTTCATTTCTATATTTGAATTTTTACATGCTATTCAATAACTGTTCCAAACTATATTCATCCTGAATAAGCACCTGACGAGCCTTACTTCCTTCACTCGGGCCAACTACGCCTGCAGCTTCCAGTTGATCCATAATCCGGCCAGCCCGATTATAACCAATCGAAAATTTACGCTGAATCATTGAAGTTGAACCCATTTGATTGACCACCACGATGCGTGCGGCATCATCGAATATTTCATCCCGGTTAGCTAAGTCTGTTCCCGGAACTCCGCCAGCATCTTCCCCTTCATATTCAGGCAATAAAAAAGCAGTTGGATATCCTTGTTGTTCCGAGATGTGCGAACAAATGCGGTCGACCTCCGGAGTATCAAGAAATGCACATTGTAAACGCGTAATACTGCTGCCCATCGCAATCAACATATCACCTTTACCAATTAGCTGGTTGGCTCCTGAAGTATCTAAAATAGTACGTGAATCAATCATCGACGCTACTTTAAAAGCGATACGTGTCGGGAAATTCGCCTTGATTACCCCGGTAATGATACTTACTGATGGCCGCTGAGTTGCAATAATCATGTGGATTCCTACCGCACGAGCCAACTGTGCAATACGAGCGATCGGCAATTCCACTTCTTTTCCGGCGGTCATAATTAAATCGGCAAATTCGTCAATAACAACTACAATATATGGCAGGTATCGGTGACCTTTGTCAGGATTTAAACGCCGACTAATAAACTTCTTGTTGTATTCTTTAATATTTCGGGTATGTGCTTTCTTCAACAAATCATATCGGGTATCCATCTCAATATTGACTGAATTCAGTGTATGTTTCACTTTCTGAATATCAGTAATAATGGCTTCCTCTTCGTCTGGAAGTTTGGCTAGAAAATGCTTCTCAATAGTCGAATACAAGCTCAGCTCCACCTTTTTCGGATCAATTAAAACCAACTTTAGTTGTGCCGGATGCTTTTTATAAAGTAACGAAGCAATAATGGCATTCAATCCAACCGATTTCCCTTGTCCGGTAGCACCTGCAACCAAAATGTGGGGCATTTTCGCTAAATCAATCAAGAAAGTTTCATTCGAAATTGTTTTACCAAGTACAACGGGCAATTCGGCTGTGCTTTCCTGAAACTTTTTGGAGGCTATGATCGATCGCATCGAGACAATCTCAGGATTTTGATTAGGCACTTCAATACCAATTGTTCCGCGTCCGGGAATTGGTGCAATAATCCGAATTCCAAGAGCAGCCAAGCTCAAGGCGATATCATCCTCCAGGTTCTTGATTTTAGCTATTCGAATTCCCGGAGCCGGCACAATTTCGTACAAGGTAATCGTAGGTCCAATCGTTGCACGAATTTTAGTAATCTCAATTTTGTAATGGCGAAGTGTTTCAACAATTTTATTCTTATTCGAAATTAGCTCTTCATTACTTACTTCTGCATTACCTGAAGAGTGGTCATCAAGCAGATCAATTGATGGAAATTGGTAGTTTGATAAATCCAGCGTTGGATCGTAATCAACCATCGCTTCATGCTCATAATTCTCATCTGTCTCCTCTTCCACCTTCTCAACACTCATCTCCAGATCATCTTCATTTTCCTCTTTCCCGCTTTTTCCTGAAAGCTGTTCGCGCACGTTCGTTTGAATCTTGTTCTTATCAATAGATTCATCTAAATCGAGATCATTTTCATCGGGATCAAAAATGGTTTCGATGGTATCATTATCGTCGATAACTTTTGAAATGCTATCCTCCATCTCAACATCCTGACTTTGCTCAACAGAACTTGACTGCTCTTCAGTCTTACCCATCTCCTTTCTACCAAATAGCTTTTGCAACCAGGGAATAAAGTTTTTAAAACTGAAAAGCACGATTAAGAACAAACTAAGAACCAGAATAAAGAAAGTGCCGACATATCCTACAAGCGAGCTTAACCAAACAGCCAGAAAATAACCATTTTCACCTCCCAAGTACAGGAAGCTTTCGGTATTTACATCCGTTAGTAAAAGCCCAAAAAACAGAGAGAGCCAAAGCATACTCACAAAAGCAAGTATTATTGAATTCCAGTACCTGACCAGCGGACGCTTAAAAAAATGGAACGCTGTAATAACCAACATAAATATCAACAGGAAACTTGAAATTCCGAACCCACGATTAATGATCGCTTCGCTCAAAAATGCGCCAGTTTTTCCGGCCTTGTTTCTAACTTTTATTTCGGTATTCGCCAACAATTCACGCCACGAAAGATCCAATTTACTATGATCAGCATGTCCGGTAAACAAGAAAGACATAAATGCAATTAACAAATAAAGAGCAAACACAAATAGAAATAGCCCAACGGTATACTTAAACTTATCTCCCTTAAACAGAGAGAATAGTCCTTTCAAACTATTGTTTTTCTTCTTCACAGGTTTTCTTTTGGTCTTTTTAGCCATGAGGTATTTTTGAAATTTCGATTGCAAAGTTAACGAAATTTGGACAGCATATCGTGCCTTCTGGGCTGCTTAAATATTGAAAAAAAATCATACCAGATAGTCATTTCAAAAAAACCAACTTTTTTCATCCCTGTGTATTTTTGGTTGAATTTATTTTTTCGAAACAGAATTCTGACTTCCTAAATTTGAAAGAGAAGAACCACACTTAAGGTCACGGACCTATTTGATATTTTCGGTTTCGCTTCTATCACAAATTGTTAAAGACTCGAAACATGACACTAAATTATTCGCACTACTTACAATCAGAATAAAACGATCAAAAAACCTCTGCTCTACAACAGACGAATAAAGAAACAACCAGTAGTTTCGTCACCTTTTTATTACACCTATTTTTCTATGTTTGTGTAAAGCCAGTTAATTTGAAAACGATGAACAAACAAAAGTTGGCAGTAATAGCACTGGGAGGAAATGCCTTGCTACGTGATAATGAAGCTGGAACAATAGAAGAGCAAGAGCAAAACACCACCGCAACTCTCGAAAATTTGGTGCATCTAATTCGCAAGGGATACAACTTAGTTATTACGCATGGAAACGGTCCGCAGGTTGGCAATATCCTGATGCGAAATGATGCTGGAGAAGCCATGTACAATATTGCCCCAATGCCACTCGATGTTTGCGTTGCCGATTCGCAGGGTGGAATTGGCTATATGATTGAACGTATGATGCGCAACGTACTAAACCAACACAAAATTGGCAAAAATATCATTTCTGTGATCAGTATGGTTACTGTTGATCCAAATGATCATGCTTTTCAGAATCCAACAAAACGGATTGGTAAAATATACAGCAAAAGGGAAGCCAATCAGCTCGCGAAATTAAAGGGCTGGCAATTCAAACCAAGTTCAAAACATCAGGGAAGTTTCCAGCGGGTTGTTCCCTCTCCCGCACCAATTGACATACTCAACAAAGATATTATTGAGCGAATGGTGCGCGAAGGAAATATTGTTATTACTGCCGGAGGTGGAGGCATCCCTGTTTATTTAGACAGTGATAATAATGTTCGAACAACAGATGCAGTGATTGATAAAGACATGAGCTCTGCTCTGCTGGCATCAACCATTCATGCTGACGAATTTTACATTTTAACCGACGTCCCATACATCTTTAAAGATTTTGGGTTGCAAACTCAGAGAAAACTTGAATTCCTTAATTACAAGGACACCTTAAAACATCTGAATAATGGTACATTCGGTGAAGGAAGTATGGCTCCAAAAATAAGAGCTTGCCTAAGTTTTATTGAAAACGGTGGACAAAAGAGCGTTATTACTGAAGCAACCAAATTATCAGATAAATCCTATGGATCGAAAATAACGTTGAATTACGACAACAAAAAAACAAAATCATGATACTGAATCTTAAAAACCGAAATTTTCTGAAGCTATTAGATTTTGCAGCCGATGAAATCAATCAACTACTTGAACTAGCCGAGAAACTAAAACTGGCGAAATACAATCGTACTGAGGAACAAATGTTACAGGGAAAAAATATCGCCCTGATTTTTGAAAAAACATCAACTCGCACACGTTGCGCCTTCGAAGTAGCCGCATTCGACCAAGGGGCGCACGTCACTTTTCTTGGGCCGGGAGGTTCTCAAATCGGACATAAAGAATCGATGAAAGATACCGCCCGGGTTTTGGGACGGATGTACGATGGCATTCAATACCGTGGGTTTGGGCAACGAATTGTAGAAGAACTTGGAAAATACGCCGGTGTTCCGGTTTGGAACGGGCTTACCAACGAATTTCATCCAACGCAGATCTTAGCCGATTTTCTGACCATGAAAGAGCATACAGATAAACCACTCGGCAATATTTCATTTTGCTATTTGGGCGATGCCCATAATAATGTGGGAAATTCGCTCATGGTTGGAGCTGCCATAATGGGTATGGATTTTCGGGCTGCGGCACCCAAAAGCTGTCAACCTAACGAAGAGCTAATTGAGCTAAGCAAAAGCATTGCTGAAAAAAGTGGTGCTAAAATTACTGTTACCGATAACGTGCAGGAGGCAGTGAAAGGGTGCGATTTTCTGTATTCCGATGTTTGGGTGTCGATGGGTGAACCGCAAGAAGTTTGGGAGGAAAGAATAAGACTCCTTCTCCCCTATCAAATAAACCATGAACTAATGAAACTGACAGGTAATGCGGATGTAAAATTCATGCACTGCCTTCCGGCATTTCATAACCAGGAAACCAAAGTTGGTCGGGAAATTTTTGAGAAATTTGGACTTCAGTCGATGGAAGTAACTGATGAAGTTTTTGAAAGTCCGGCGTCCATTGTTTTTGATCAGGCAGAAAACCGTATGCACACCATTAAAGCAGTTATGGTTGCTACGCTGGCCTGAACGGAATAGCAAAGGGCACCCAAAACGAGTGCCCTTCTTTCTGATTACTTTTATATTATTACTACTAGTTTAATCTAATTTGATATTTAACGCCAAAACTAATCCAACGCCCCGGCTGAAGAATATTACCTAAATCAACATATTCCTTGTCAAATAAATTTGTTGCCGATGCTGATAACATTAATCTGGGCGTTTTCCAATACACTTTCAGATCAGTCAACCCAAATGCCGCATAGTTTGCTTCACCAACAGGCTCCTTATTTTCAAACTTGGTAAACGTTCCATTTCTTTCCTGAAATCGATAGTTCCACGAAGCAAAAAGGTTCTTCCATATTTTATGGTCGATTGAGATAACCAGTTTGTGTTTTAAATTGTCCAAAGCATAATTCGATAAAAACTCGCTTTGACTTCTATTGAGCGAGTTGTACGAATAGTTAACGTTGATCTTTTTAACGAAGGAAAGAGCATCAATGAGTTCAGGCACAAACAAAGCAGCAGTAAATTCAAAACCATCACTTTTAATTTCTGTAAGATTTCGGGTTTCCCAAAGGAAATCCTCACTTTCGCGAACCCAGTCAATCAAATCCTTTCCAACTCGATGATAGTAGCCTGTCTGCAAATGCAAATAACGATTATTCAGTTTTACACCACCTTCGATAGTTGTTGATCGCTCCGGCTTCAAATTCGGATTCCCTTGATTTGTTGGGCCATTGTAGTATAAATCAGTAAATGTGGGCATTCGCAACGATTTGTTGAATGAACCATACAGTTTCAGTTTTTCAGTGAGTAGGTAACTCAAATCAACACCGGGATAAATATTCCAGTCAAAATTAAGATCCGAAATCCAGTTAGCCATTGCTCCTCCCGAAGCCGTGAATCTTCCCAGATAGAACGTGTGCTCAGCAAAAAAAGATGCTATAGTTCTTGAATGTGATTTCGTAAACTGTTGTTCGTTTTCCCCCGGCACATCAATCGGTTCATCCAAATCTTCACCCAGGACATTGCTCCAAATATTTTCTGAACGAAACTCAGCTCCAAACGCAGTTTTTCCTAAATCACTGGAGAACCAACTGTTAATCGATGTTCCTAAAATATCGGTCATGTGGTAATTATGCCCGGAATACCACGATGCAGGACTATCGCGAAACAGTTCAAACCGATCCTGATGACGACGCCAATACAACGCTGGGGTAAAATGAACCTTTTCACCTGTTTCAAATTTTAATGACGCAAAGGTGGTTTTGGTTTCCTCAAACTGATTCGGATACTTGGGCGTGTAAAAACTGTTGGCTCCAAATTGTTTGTTGGAGAATCCAGCCTGTAGTTCCAACTTTCCGGCATCGCTATTCAAGGCTCCATGATAAAAGATATTTGAACTTTTAAAATCGGTGTTATCAATGTATCCATCGGATGCTTTGTTATTGAAAGCAACAAAACTCTGCAGTTTCCCAATTTGCTTATTTGTCGACACATTAATATCTCTCAACTGGTGTTGCCCATAAGTCACATCCAAAGTGGCCTGATCATTATCATCAGGCTCCGTAACGATATTGATAGCACCCGAAAATGCGTTCGGACCATAAATCCGGGCTCCGGGACCTTCCAAAATTTCAATACGTTTGATGCTTTTAAAACTAACCGGTAAGTTGAGGCTGTGGTGACCGGTTTGGGGGTCGGAAAGATTAATTCCGTTTAAAAGGATGAGTGTTTGATCGAAAGAACCTCCCCGAACTGAAACATCGGCTTGAACCCCATGTGTTCCTCGTTGCCTGATGTCAACACTCAGCGCATACTCCAAGAGGTCTTGAATACTATTGACCGGAGCCGCTTCAATTTGATCTTTCTCAATCACGGAAATAATCCGTGCCACCTGCGAATATGTTACAGGTGCTCGTTGAGCGCTGACCTCGATCTCATCAAGATCATACTCCATCTTTACTTCCAAACTATCGGGTTGTGCAATCGCATCATTAATTCCGGACACCATAAAATAAGCAACGGCCAATACGCCAATACGCACTTGTCTGTTTAATGCCTGAAATAATGAATACTTTTGACCACTCCATCGTTTGAAAACAAGTTTGGTTGCCCAACTGTGTTTAAAACTTAACTTTTTCATTTGAATTTGTTCACGAATAAGTAATCAGAAGCGGCAAATGTAAAAATATCTAACTACATCCGAAAGTCGTTTTCCAGAGCCATTTTGAAAAGCAACAAGCATTTTATGCACTATGGTACAAAATAAGTGAAGCGATCATTTTGTAGAACACATACCCCGACTGTAGATATATTGAAACAAATTAGTTAGTGGCATTTATACACAAACAACCCCCTTCAACAAAACACAACAAACTAACAAACAGCAAAATATGCAATTCAATGCGTCCAAAACAAACAATTCTCACAGGTTCTGCATGATCGTTGAGTATGGAAAGGTAGTTCTTTGATAAATAAATGATGCATAATAAAAAGAGACTATGGAAAATCCACAATAGCAGTTTTCTATTAAAAATTACAAGGAAAAATCCCTTGATAAAGATTTTAAAATACAAAACGAAAAGAATAATTCATAGTTAATCCAGATAAAAATAGATTGTTTTACGACAGCTACAAAACGTCAAACATTTTTATGTAAATGTCGTATCTAAACATTAACTGCTAATAATCAGCATGTATCAATTTTCTTTATCACAAATAAATAAAATCGAATAATAAAAGACCCCTAAATCCTTTATAAAGAGGGGTTGTTTATTTATATTTGTTCTAAACAATAACTCATTTAAAACACGCTGCCATGACACAAGTTCAATTTAACAACGCACTTTTAGGATTGCAAGACAAACTCTTGTATTATGCACTTAGTTTAACTGCAGATCAGGAAAAAGCACAAGATCTCCTGCAAGAGACCTTTTTAAAAGCGCTTACTTACCGTGATAAATTTACGCAGAACACAAACTTTAAAGCGTGGATTTATACCATCATGAAAAACACCTTCATTAATAACTACAGAAGGAATGTAAAAGCCAAAAGCACCTTTGATGGAGCAAATAACGATTTTCATTTAAAGTTTTCAAAAGACAAAATTTATCCGTCGCCGGATTCATTTTACAGTTCTAAAGAAATCATTAAAAATATCAATGCTCTTGAGAAAGAATATAAAGTTCCATTTAAAATGTTTTTGGATGGCTATAAATACAAAGAAATTGCAGACAAACTCAGCCTTCCATTGGGGACCGTAAAAAGCCGCATTTTCTTTACAAGAAAAAAATTAGAAAAAGCGTTAAAAGAATATGCTATCTAGTAAATAGCTATAAAATGATTATATCAGGTAGAAAATGGTTCGCAATTGCGGATCATTTTTTTTATTTTTAATCGAAAGTAAAATATGAACCACGAAAAATAGAAACTGATATGACAAAAATAGCTGTACATTTTGCAACCGGATTTGAAGAAGTTGAAGCAATAAGCATTGTTGATGTTTTAAGAAGAGCAGAGCTGGATGTTGTTATGGTTTCCATGACCGATACAAAAACAGTTGTAGGCGGCCATCAAATACCAATCGTTACAGACATCCTATTTCCTGAGCTCGATTATTCAACTATTGACGTAATTGTATTGCCAGGAGGAATGCCTGGAGCGACAAATCTGGATAATCATAAGGGCTTGCGGGAACAAATCCTGCAGTTTAATAACGAGAAAAAACTATTGGGTGCAATATGTGCAGCACCACTTGTGCTCGGGCATTTAGGAATATTGAAGGGACAGAAGACTGTTTGCTATCCTGGTTTTGAGAATGAACTACATGGAGCTGAAGTTTTAAAAGACCCAACGACTGTTTCTAACAACATCATCACGGGACGCGGAATTGGTGTTGCTTTAAAATTTGGCCTTAAGCTCGTTGAAGAAATAGTTGGTACCGATAAAGCAGAAGAATTGTCCAAAGCCATGTTAGTAGAGTAACAGAATCAGGAATGGCCGTTACTGCTCGGAAGTGCAAAATAGAAACGGCTGCCTTGACCAAGCTTGCTTTCAGCCCAGATGCGGCCACCATTCTTCTTGACAAACTCGCTACAAATAACCAGACCCAGACCAGTGCCGTCTTCCTCATGGGTTCCCTTCCGTTTTACTTTTGAATCAATTTGAAATAGTTTATTCAGGTCGTCAGGATTAATTCCCACTCCGGTATCTTCAACACAAACAGTTACCATCTCCTTTTCTGATTTCAAAACTGTTTTTACCTGTCCTTTTTCATTCGTAAATTTAATGGCGTTATTCAACAAGTTTCGCATAACTGTTTCAATCATCATCGGATCAGCATAAACAGTTACTTGTTCAGGCATTTCTGAAATTAACTGAATATTTTTTTGCGCTGCAGCTGGCAATAGCAACTGTTCAATACTTTCATAAATATCGCAAAAATTGAGTTCCTGCGGAGTATACTCCAATCGGCCCGTTTGGGAGCGGGACCAATCCAATAAATTTTGTAACAATCGGGAAATAGAATTGCTTGATTTATAAATATCTGAAGCATATTGCTTTCTATCAATGTCTGAAAAGCGATCATATTCCTTGTGTATCAAATAGGAATACCCCATTACGGTATGAAACGGATTTTTCAGGTCGTGTGCAATTATTGAAAAGAATTTATTCTTAGAAGCATTTAATAATTCAAGCTCTTTACGCTGTTCTTCAATCTTCAAATTCTTCAAACTCAACAGATCATTTATTCTTCTCTTATTTAAGTATGCAACTGAAACAAAAAATATTGCCGCCACCAATACCAAAATCAAAATAACCCCAAAAGCGCGAAGTTCCTTATCACGCTTTATTTGCAGTTGATCAATTTCTCGCGATACTCTTAATCGCTCAATTTCTGCCTCCTTTTGCTGGGTTTCATATCGCTTTTCAAGCTCAGCAACCTGGTTCTGGCGTTCTTCCTGACGCAAGGTATCCTGATATTGATCATGTATCTTAAACGCATGATAGGCCTCGTCAATTCGCCCTTGTTCTTCGTAGGTAAGAGCCAGATCCAAATAATTAAGTTGCTTTAAATAATATTCGTAATCGTCAGCTAGTTGCAAACTTTTATAAAATGTATTGATCGCACTTTCATACTGACCAAGTTCACGATAAGCGCCACCCAATCCTTCAAGCGCAAAAGCCTCACTTCGACTATCACCCAACTCACCAAATACGTCAACTGCCCTCTTATAAAAATCCAGAGCTAGCTCCATACTATCTTTTGTATTTAGATAGATGTTTGCAATATTATTAAGTGCGATGGCCTCTCTTTTCTTATTTTTCAATTCCCGAAATAAAAACAAGGCTTTATTGTAATACCAGGGCAAACGCATCTAATTTAATTGCCAATCAGCTTTAACAAGTATTCATTGCCCCATCCGGCCATTTTTCTTCGGCTTTTAATGCCCACCTTGGCAT
>NZ_JBSQYS010000021.1:0-78455 GCF_055140945.1 Sunxiuqinia sp. | reverse complement strand
CGTTTCCAACTGATTCTGAATTACGGTTGAAGGTTGGCGCGCAGGTCATGTTTGTAAAGAACGATCCTGATCCTGAAAAACGATTTTATAACGGTAAGATTGGTAAGATTACCGACATTGAGGAGAAGATTGTTTCGGTGAAGTGTCCCGGTGATGAAAGTGAGATTGAAGTGAGTGCTTTATTGTGGGAAAACGTGAAGTACTCGATTGACAAAAATACAGCCGAAATCAAAGAGGAATTGGAAGGTTCATTTAGCCAGATCCCATTAAAGTTAGCATGGGCCATCACCATTCATAAAAGCCAGGGGTTAACATTCGACAAGGCGGTTATTGATGCCGAAGCATCGTTTGCACACGGACAGGTTTATGTGGCTCTCAGCCGGTGCAAAACACTGGAAGGGCTGGTGCTGAAAACCCCGATTTCAAACCAAAGTATTATAACTGATCAAACGGTTCACGGCTTTATTCAACAGGTTGAGGAAAACCAGCCCGGCGAAAAAGAGTTGAGCGAGGCGAAAGTACTTTTTCAGAAAGAACAACTGTTGGAACTTTTCCGCTTTTACCGGATTGCTTATCTGGTGAATTCAATCAACAAAACGATCCATGAAAATCGGGGGAGTTTTACAGATGTGTTTGTCGAACGGTTTCGAAAAATGAAAGATGCCCTGCAAGCAGAAGTGGTTGGAGTAAGTGACAAATTTCAACAGCAGATTGAGAGTCATTTACAGGAAATGCCTGATGTGGAAAAGAATGATAAGCTTCAGGAGCGAGTCAAAAAAGCCGCCGGTTATTTTCAGGATAAAGTACAAACCATTATCGTTGAGGGGATTGAAAAAGCGGACCTTGACATCGATAATAAAACAATAAAGCGTCAAATTACCAGATGGGCGGGAGATTTGGAGCAGGAAGCTAAAGCAAAAATGGCTGGTTATGCAGCGTGTAACAATGGTTTTTATGTGAATGAAATTATGGATGCCCGGGCAAAGGCTTTGATTGAAAATAGTCCTTCGAAGCCTAAAAAGCAAAAGGCGAAGGAAATTACGAATCTGGAAGATATTCCGCATCCTGAGCTTTTCAACTTGCTCCGTTCTTTTCGATATGAAAAATCGACAGAACTTGGGATTCCTCCGTACATGATCTTTTCGCAAAAATCATTGATCGAGCTGGTCAATTACCTGCCAACGGATTCTGCATCCTTAGCGTTGATCAACGGACTCGGGGCAAGGAAAATTGAACAGTTCGGAGCCGATATTACTGACTTGATTCTCGGCTATTGCGAAGAAAATAAAATTGACCGCGGAGAAATTCCGCTGAAGGAAGTTTCGAAGGAGAAGAAGGAGCCAAAACCGGACACCAAAAAAATGAGTCTGGAGATCTTTCAATCGGGGAAAAATATTCAGGAAGTAGCTGCAGCACGAGGATTGGCAGCATCCACCATTGAAAGCCATTTGGCTCATTTTGTTAGGGAAGGAGAACTTGACGCACTCCAGTTTCTGACCAAAGAAAAGCTTGATAAAATTATTTCCTACTTTGAAAAAGCTGAAAACAAAAGCTTTTCTGCTGCTCGTGAGGCTTTGGGTGACGGTTTTAGTTATGGCGATTTGCGAATGGGATTGAGTTTTCTTGAATGCAGACAAAAGGGTGTATCGGAGGATAAATAATCATCAATCTCAATTAAATTTTAACAGCGAAGAGTCGCTTATCTCTCATTGTTTAAATAACAACTTGTCAGTATTTCTTTACTTTTGGCAAGTACATCAACAAATAAAAGTCGATCGAATGAAACGAAACAGTGTTCCCCGCGTGGCGGCAATTCATGATTTAAGTGGTTTTGGACGTGCATCGCTCACAGTCGTAATCCCGATCTTGTCATCGATGGGAGTGCAGGTTTGTCCGCTTCCAACAGCTGTGCTTTCGTCGCACAGTGCGTTCCCAAACTTTCATGCGGTGGATTTAAGCAAGGATTTGCAACCCATGATTGATCACTGGAAAGAGCTGGAAGTTGATTTTGATGCGATTTATTCGGGTTATTTGGGAGCTGCCAGCCAAGTGGACACGGTTGTTCAGTTTATACAGGATTTTTCGAAGTCTGATCCCTTAGTTGTTGTTGATCCGGTGCTTGGCGACAATGGTAAATTGTATACCGCGTTCAATTCGGAAATGGTAGAAAAGATGAAGGAGTTGGTGTCGTCGGCAGATGTGATCACCCCAAATCTGACCGAAGCAGCTTTTCTTTTGAATGAAAAGCACAATAAAGGTATTGAGTTGTCTGAGTTGAAAGAGTGGGTTTTACGGCTTGCTGATTTGGGCCCCGAGAAAGTAATCATTACCAGCGTACCGAATGGAGATTCTAGAAATAACTCATCGGTTATTGCGTACAACAAAGTTGATCACCGGTTTTGGCGTGTCGGATGCGATTACATTCCCGCACATTATCCGGGAACAGGTGACGCCTTTGCCAGTGTGATGGTTGGTTCGCTGTTGCAAGGCGATAGTCTACCAATTGCTCTGGATCGGGCCGTTCAATTTATTTCGATGGGTGTTCGGGCCACGTTTGGGCACAACCACCGACCAACCGAAGGCATCTTGCTGGAAAAAGTACTGCCCTCGTTGAGTGCTCCGGTGCAAATTAGTAGTTACCAGTTATTGGATTAAGTGATGAAAAGAGCATTTAAATATATTCACACACAGAAGCATGATTATTTAGAGCGAGTTCCATGTGTTGCAAAAAATAAACAATTATAAACACATGAAAGACATCCGTTTAGTGGCCACCGACCTGGATGGCACATTTTTAAAAAATGATAAATCGATTAGTGAGGATGACATCCAAATGTTGAATATTTTGGGTGAGCGTAGCGTGTTACGCGTTGTTGCTACCGGACGTAATTTTCAAAAGGTTCAGGAAGTAATTCCGGAACATTTGCCTTTCGATTATGTGGCATTTTCTTCTGGTGCAGGAATTTACGATTGGAAAGCGAAGAAACTGGTTTATCAGCAAAATCTTTCGCGAGAAACGACTCAGGGAATCATTCAGTATTTTGTTCGTAAAAAGATGAATTTTCATTTGTTTCGCGCGGTACCTGAGAATTTTAGATGTTGGTATTTTCGGGGAGAAAATTCTTGTGAAGAGTTCGAGCGCTATTTTGAATTTCACAATGCAGTGTCTGAGAAATTACCAATACTGAAAAAACTACAACATGACGCGTGCCAGTTTCTAATCATTTTTCCGAATAAACCGGATTTGTTTTTCCAGATAAAATCAGAATTGAAAAAGCAATTTGACGATATCAAGGTTGTCAGAACTTCGTCGCCGCTGGATACCAATTTCATTTGGATGGAGATTTTTCACAGAGATGTGTCGAAAGGAAATGCTGTTAAGTTTTTGTGCGATCAGGAAAATATTCATCATCACATGACATTTGGTATTGGCAATGATTACAATGACCTGGATTTGTTGAATTTTACTTCGCACTCTTATTTGGTCGACAATGGGCCGGAAGAGTTGAAATCTCTTTTCCGTAAGGCATTGTCAAACGAGGAAAGTGCTTTCAGTCAGTCGTTAAAAAAGTATTTGTAATTGAAGTCAGAGTGATAGAAAGCATTGCATTATTTTGCAAAAAAATAAAAATTTGTCAAATAATTGTGTAAGCGGATTCTTTATATAATGGGAGAAGTGCAACTAAAAAGTTTAATAAACATTCGATAAGTCGGTTTTCAGCATGCATTTTTACCCTTCGATTAAAAAAAAATGTTTTAGCGTGAAAATAATCGTGTCGGTCCCTCTATAGAGGCTCGTTTATGCAAATTCATTTTGACATGGTGCGCTATACTATATTTTCTACCTCTGAGCTATCGTCCACCTCAATCTACTAGCTATATGGAAAAGACGCTGAAGGATCGTCGTTAAAGTAAGCCACAACAAAAATTCCCCGAGTTAGGGAAACGAGATTAGGATACAGGTAGCATCGCAGATGAAATGGGCAATGAATAATTAGAACATCATAGAAAGCTAACTGATTCAAATTTCATCATCGAATAACAAAAGGCTTTCAGTCCTAAAAAAAATAATGGTGTTTTCAGTTCGTTGTGGTTCGTTAAGCTGTTTGACAATCAATGATTTTTGGTAGCATGTTTACCAAACTTGTTACATAAGTGACAGCTTTTGTTATAAAAGTTGAAAATGTAACATGGTTGCTAAACACCGTATCATTAACTAAGTGGGTTGGATACGGAGCATCGTAAGTTTGCTCTAAATCTATTTAAACCAATACTTCGAATGAAAACACAAAACGTATTTACTGTTGCAATCATTATTGCCCTAGGAGGATTTCTGTTTGGTTACGACATTGCGATGATGTCAGGAACTACTTCACAGCTTGAACAGCTGTTTGATTTAAATAGCTTCTGGCTGGGATTTACAATTGCTATCGCTATTTTGGGAACTATTGTGGGGACTTTAATAATTGGGAAGCCTGCTGAAAGATTTGGTCGACGCCGTTCGCTGATTGCTTTGTCCGGTTTATTTGCTTTGTCTACTATTGGTAGTGCGACTGCTATAAATTGGGAGCTTTTATTATTCTTTCGTTTTATAACAGGTGTGCTATTGGGATGTATTTCAGTGGTTACTCCCATGTTTATTGCCGAAATATCGCCAGCCAAAAAGCGCGGACAGCTGGTATTGTTAAACCAGTTTTTTGTGGTAACTGCCATTTTTATGGCATTTGTAGTCAATTATCTTTTGGCACAAGTCTTTGAAACTGGATCATGGCGTTGGATGATTGGTGTTGAAGCAATTCCGGCTGCCTCCTTCTTTTTACTGCTGAATTTGGTGCCCGAAAGTCCACGATGGTTGGTTAATCAGGGGCGCAACGACGAGGCTCTTGCCGTTTTTACCCGAATTAAAGCTGAAAATCCGAAACAAGAAGTTCGTATTGTTCAGGAGTCTGTAGCGCAGGAGATTTCTATGGATCAGGGGAAATTATTTACGAAAGAAAACCGATTTCCTATTCTAATTGCCATTTTAATGGCCGCTTTTAATCAGTTGGCCGGTATAAATGCCATCATGATTTACGCACCACGGGTTTTCGAAATGGCCGGATTCGCAACTGGAGCGTCATTGCTGCAGTCGATCTCAATTGGTGCAACAAACTTGCTATTCACCTTTGTCGCATTGTTCCTAATTGATAAATATGGACGCCGTACACTTTTAATGATCGGATCAGTAGGTATGGTATTTTTTCTCGGAATGCTTTCAAAGTCATTTTTCACTGGAAACTATTCTGATTTGGGAGGTTACGGAGTTATGATTTATTTGATGGGATTCATCGCCTTCTTTGCTTTCTCTCAGGGAGCGGTTCTTTGGGTTGTTATTTCAGAAATCTTCCCTAATAAGGTGCGTTCAAAGGGACAGGCACTAGGTACATTTACTCACTGGATAATGGCAGCAGCTTTAATTTGGGGATTTCCGGTTTTAAATAACGTAGTTGGTGGCGGGCCTGCCTTTGGCTTCTTTGCCATCATGATGGTGCTGCACTTTTTCTTTGCCTGGAAAGTACTACCCGAAACCAAAGGTAAATCTTTGGAAGAAATACAAGTAGATATGAAAAAACGTCATCAGAAGTTGTAACTAAACTAAATTCAAGAATAATGAAAATCAAAAATAAGCAAATACTTTGCATTGGAGAGGTATTGTGGGATCGTCTTCCATCAGGAGCAAAACCCGGTGGAGCTCCTATGAATGTGGCTTTGCATATGAATGCTATTGGTCAAAACGCAGCGATTTCAAGTCGAATCGGGAATGATGAAGCAGGTAGAGAATTGAAGACCTTTATCGAACGTTCCGGTTTAAGTTCCGAATATATTCAAGTTGATGAAAAGTTACCAACCAGTGAAGTGCTGGTGCATTTGGATGCCAACAACAATGCGACCTACGAAATATGTGAACCAGTTGCATGGGATAATCTCCAGCTGACTGATTCATTACAGTCTAAAGCAAAAGAATGTGGGCTTTTAGTATATGGTTCGTTGGCTTCGCGAAATGAGCAAACCCGCAATACGCTTGTCAAACTCCTCGAAGGTGATGCGATAAAACTGATTGATGTTAACCTCCGAAAACCTTACGATAGGCGGGAAATTGTTGAGCCTTTGCTACAGAAATCTGATATGATCAAGTTAAATGACGACGAATTGCGTGTTTTTGCTGGCTGGCATAATAAACACAACCTCACTGAGAAAAAGATGGTTCAGTGGTTGTCGGAGCATTATGATGCTGAGTTGGTCTGTGTTACAAAAGGAGAAAATGGTGCAGAGTTATATTGCGAAGGTAATTTCTATGAGCATCCGGGATTTAAAATTAATGCCGTAGATACTGTTGGTGCTGGAGATGCTTTTCTGGCAGGACTGGTTTCTGCTATGTTCGAAAATAAGTCATACAAAGATGCACTGGCATTTGCATGTGCCACAGGAGCATTTGTAGCTTCCAAAGCAGGAGCAACGCCGAAATACGATATGCAGGAAATCAAACAAATCCTGATGTCGAACATAGAATAGCAACCATATCAGGTTCTGGGAGTTTTTTTTGAACCTGATTTTCCTTTTAATTCAAGATGCAATTCTTCAGATATCAATTAGATATTTCATTGTTGTATCTTTTATATGATGCTTTATTTCAGTTAATTAATTCAGATAGTTCTGATGGTATCCTCAATAGTAGAATTAGATGATTTTCTTGTCATTCAATTAAGAAAAGGGAATGAATCAGCTTTTGAAAGAATCTTCAAATTGAATTATAATCAGATTGTTGGTTTTTGTACTCAATTTGTTAATGATCGAGATAAAGCCAAAAGCCTGGCGCAGGATTCCTTTATTTACTTGTGGACAAACAGAGAGAAAATAGAAACGCGGAGTGGCATTAAATCTTTTTTGTATACACACGCGAAATCCGGCTGTCTAAACGAAATTCGTCATCAAAAAGTCGTTAGTAAATATGCTGATAAGCATTTGCAAGAAAAAGAAGACCAAATAAACAGGGAAGTCCTGGAGTCGTTTGATTTTGATTCACTCGAGTTTTCTGAATTGGAGAATATCGTTGAGCAAGCAATTTCTGACCTGCCTGAAAGGTGTCAGCTGGTTTTTCGGATGAGTCGTTTGGAGGGAAAGAAAAATCAGGAGATCGCTGATGAACTAAGGTTGTCTGTTAAATCGGTTGAAGCCAACATCACCAGAGCACTGAAAACACTTAAGGTAAATATAGCCGAATATCTTCCGGCTATTGTCGCACAATTGGTTATTCATTTTATCTCTTAATTTTCAACGAGATGAGAACAAATAATGCATTTCTGAAAAATATCTTAACATTCTAGGCAAAACAATATAGGGTTTCGGGGTACGAGCGTGTACCTATTATAAACACCGTAGAAAATGGATCATTCAATCATTGTAAAATATTTAAAAGGTCAGACTTCGGAGCAGGAAGTGAAGGAGGTTTTTGAGTGGATTGATTCTTCACCTGAAAATAAGACTGAATTTATTCAGATAAAAAGAGCGTGGGCTTTGACTGCTCATGCAACAGAAGATCAGGATAAGGTATGGAATCGTGAAATTCGTGCGAATGTATTTAAAAAAAGCAAGATCACTTTGGTTATCAATATTGTGAAATATGCAGCGGTTATCTTTATCTTTTTCTTTTTAGGAATGTATTTGCAAAATGAACTTGTAGGTGATCAGTTGAAACAACAAGTGTACATAGCCGAAACTACAATTGAGGTTCCATTGGGTCAAATGTCGAATGTAAGGCTTCCTGATGGAACAACGGTTCAACTGAATTCAGGAAGTAATTTAAAATATTCAGGAGATTTTAGTTCTGGAGAACGCATGGTCAGCCTTGAAGGAGAAGCCTACTTTGATGTTGCAAAAGATAAAAGCCATCCGTTTGTAATAAACACACCTTTCCTCGATTTCAAAGTATATGGAACTTCATTTAACATTCAAGCCTATTCTGATGAAACCGAAATAAATACAACGCTGGTTGAGGGGAGCCTTGGTATTTTGGGAAAATCGGGGAAAGAATACCTCAAACTAAGTCCAGGGGAAAATGCTAATTACGATAAAGAAACTAAAGAAATAAAAGTAGGCGAGGTTAACTTGGATATGTATACTTCCTGGAAAGAAGGAATGATCAACTTCAGAAATGAAAAGCTACAAGATGTTGCACTAAAAATGGAACGCTGGTACAATGTGGAAATTAGAATTTCAAACCAGCAATTGGCCAATGAATTATACTTTGGTACAATCATGAAAAATAAACCCATCGATCAAATTTTGGAGGTATTCAAAATGACATCGTCATTAAACTATCGAATTGTTCCCCGAGCAGGAGAACCGACTTTAATTTACTGGGAGTAATTGGCTACTCTATTACAAGTAAGAATCTTAACTATGAAAAAACGAACCTGTCATGAAAATGAACTCTCTATCTAAAAATAGAGATCGTAAATACTGGACATATTTACGATCTGCTAGGAATGAATTAAAATAAAAGCCTTCTGGACAAAGGCTAATATTCACTTAAAACATCTCAAATTTATGAAAAAAACGGAATGTGTCCCATTATTTAGGGACCTAAAAAAAAATTTACGGATTATGAAAATAACTGCGGTTATCGTATTCGTTTTGAGCATGCATGTATATGCCGGCTCATATGGCCAATCAGGGAATATTTCCCTGAAAATGAATTCCACTTTTCAGGACGTGATTGAGGAGTTGGAAGAGGTTTCCGGCTATCACTTTGTCTTGAAATACGATGAAGAAATACTGAATAAGATGGTTGATGTGAATTATGATGATAATGACATTGATCAAGTCCTTAATGATCTTTTAAACGGAACAGATTATACCTATAAGATAATTGACAGATATGTTGCTATAACTCGTGCTGATGAAGTACAGAACACGGTTCAGAATCAGATGAAGATTTCCGGTCAGGTGACTGATAATTCAGGAGCACCTTTACCAGGAGTAACTGTCGTTATAAAAGGAACAGCCAATGGAACCATCACGGACTTTGATGGAAATTACACCATTGATGGTGTTTCTTCAGATGCTACTTTGATCTTTTCATTTGTTGGGATGAGTTCTCAGGAAATCGGAGTTGCAGGGCAATCGGTGATCAATGTGCAACTTCAGGAAGAATCAATTGGGCTCGAAGAGATTGTGGCTGTTGGGTATGGCATCCAACGAAAAGCTGATTTAACCGGAGCGATTGAAGTTGTCGAGTTAAAATCGATTGAAAATCTGAGCATGTCAACCGGAAACACCATGCAGGCTTTGCAAGGACAAGTTCCCGGACTATACATTGAGAAAACAGGATCGCCAAATGCGGCGAATAGTCGCATCTTGATTCGGGGTGTAAATACACTTGGGGATAACAATCCACTTTATATTATTGATGGAGTTCCTACAAAAAGGCCTGAAGTTTTTCAGAGTCTTGGTGGTTCGATCGAATCGGTTCAAGTATTGAAAGATGCATCCGCTTCATCAATTTATGGAGCGAGAGCTTCCAATGGAGTTGTAATTGTAACCACTAAAAATGGTTCAAAAAACAAAGGCGGCGTTAGTATCCGGTTTAATTCAAATTTGTCGATTCAGTCTGAAAAGCCACAACGCTTTAAAATGATGAATTCACTGGATCGTGGGAGAGTTTTATGGCGTGCATCAGTAAATGATGGTGTTAGCCCTGAGTCTGGATATGGCGAAATTTATAATTTTGATTGGAATGGTGATTATGACAATCCTGTTCTTAATAATATCAGTAAGCAACAGTATGTCGGTGGAGATCCAAATGTGATAGCTGGAAATACGGATTGGCAAGAACAGGTTTATGAAACAGGCTATGTTACCAATAATGAATTAACGATTTCGGGTGGAGATGATAAATCGTCGGTTTTAATGAGCATGGGGTATATAAACAACACCGGGATGTTAAAATTTACCGACTACGACAGAATAACTGCCCGTATTAATGGTTACACTAGTTTTTTTGATAAAAAACTGAAAATAGGAATGAATACCCAATATGTTTCTTCGAACGAAACTCTCGAAACGATTGACTTGGGTAGTGCTCCTACTCCGGGATTGGCTATTAATCTGGCTCCAACAATTCCTGTATATACCGAAGATGGTCAATATGCCGGTCCGATTGGGTCAGGTTACTCAGACCGGAATAACCCGCTGCACATGCAGGATATAAATCGATGGGATAATACAAATAAAACTTTTTTCTTCGGTAATGTTTATGCCGAAGTTCAACCAATTAAGAATTTGGTTTTCAGAACAAATTTGGGTGTTGACTATGCAACCTACAAAGATGACGACTATGAATTAAAGTTTACGGAAGGTTTCATCACTCGCTCTGTTAATAGTTTGATCGTTACCACCAATAAATTTATCAATGTAACATGGTCCAATACCCTAAATTATAAACTTGATATGGGTAAAAGTAAGTTCGACTTTTTACTAGGGGTTGAGGCTGTAAGTGATGACTATAGTGATTTAATTGGACGGAAAAATGGTTTTTCAACTCAAACCAAAGAATTTATGGTGTTGAGTGCCGGAACAAGTGGAGGTAACAGCTTTGGTACTGGAACTTCAAGCCGGTTATTCTCTCAGTTTGGTAAAATAAACTACAACCTTTCTGACAAGTATCTTGCTTCGGTTACAATAAGACGTGATGGTTCCTCTCGATTTGGAGCTGATAACCGATATGGTGTTTTTCCGGCTGCAACTTTTGGATGGCGAATTTCGGAAGAAGCATTCATGGACAAGTATGAGAATTTATCAAATTTAAAACTTCGATTAGGTGCAGGGCGTGTTGGTAACCAGGATATTGGTGATTTTGCCAGCCTTGGTTTATTTGAACCTCGTTATGGAACTGCGGCCATTCAAGTTAGCGATGTTGGTCATGTCGAATTCTTTGATCAGTATTGGAACGTTGGTACTGCTTACGATTTAGGAGGAGTAAATACCGGAAGCTTGCCTTCAGGTTTTGCTGCCGTTCAGGGAGCAAATCCGGCCTTGAAATGGGAAACAACAAATGAGGTTAATGCAGGTATTGATTTTGGATTTTGGAATAGTCGATTAATTGGAGCATTTGATTATTTCTCTCGCAAAACCAGCGATATTCTTATTGTGCCTCCTGTTGCTTCTGCTGTTGGTGAAGGGCAACAAAAATTTCTGAATGGAGCTACGAAGGAAAATAAAGGATGGGAATTTGCCATCAGCTATTTTTCTGAAGAGAAGAACGATTTTTCTTATGAAGTTACCGCTCAGGCTAGTCATTTTGCTGATCAAATTACAGAACTTCCAGAGGAAGTAAGAACTGCTTATCCAGGCAATGTAGAACAATCAATTTTGGGACATTCTGAGCTTTCCATCTTCGGGTATGAAACCGATGGACTTTTCCAAAGTCAGGCAGAAGTTGACGCACATGCCGATCAAATTGGAGCGGCACCTGGACGGATTCGTTACAAAGATTTGAATGATGATGGAGAAATCAATGATTTGGATCAGAAGTTTCTGGGAACGTTATTGCCTGATTTAGAGTACAGCTTGAGAGTCGGGTTAAATTATAAAAAATTCGATTTATCAATCTTTGGTTCTGGTATTATGAATAAAACCAGCTTCGATCTTTATTCGCAAGCAAACCAGTTAGTCAGAGGTCGCGACAATGGTGGCCCGGGCTTGCTAAATGCCTGGACTCCCCAGAATACGAATACCTCTATTCCAGCTTTGACTTTGAGCGATAGAAATGGAGAACTGGTAAAAACGTCTAATTTTTTCAATGTCGATGCTTCATACTTCAAAATTAGAAACGTTCAATTAGGATATAACTTGCCAAAATCAATTTTGGATCGCATTGGATTCAAACAAGTACGGGTATATACAATGGTCGATAATTTATTTGTTATCAAGAGCAAAGAGTTTGAGGGGCCTGATCCTGAACGCACAAATGTTGATGCTATTCCAATACCAAGGACCGTGTCATTTGGTGTGAACGTTTCTTTATAAAACCGATAAAAATAAATAATTATGAAATTCAACAATAGAATATCAATTTTTATACTGCTGGTGTTCCTTTTCGCCTCATGTAGTGAATACCTTGAAACGGAACCACAGGGAGCAGTGTCCGCCGGATCTCCATCTGTAGAGAGTGCAGAGGGGTTGGTTGTAGCAGCTTATGCTGCAATTGGAAACGATGATATGATTGGCATGATGTCAAGCATGTGGGCCTATGGAAGTGTACGTTCTGATGATGCCTATAAAGGTGGTGGAGGTACCGGAGACGTTGCTGATGTCAATTTTTACGAACAATACAACCTGACAAGACCTGACCAGGGATGGCTACATCCATACACTTGGGAAAATTTTTACAGAGCTATTTCAAGAGCTAATTCTGCCTTGCGTTCGTTAAACGAGTTGACTGATGCAGACTATCCTGACAGAACAAAGCGTATTGCCGAAGTGAAGTTTTTACGTGGTCATTCGTATTTTGTTATGAAGACTTTATTTAAATATATTCCCTATATCGACGAAACCATGTCAAATGACGAAATATTACAAGTGTCGAATAAGGTTTATTCAAATGATGAATTATGGGATAAGATCGCAGAGGATTTTGAATTTGCTCTCGACAATTTACCACCAAGTCAGCCAGAAGTTGGACGAGCGAATAAATATGCTGCTGCAGCCTATTTGGCTAAGTTAAGATTGTATCAGGCTTATGAGCAGGATGAAGACAACCAGGTGACCAATATCAATCAAGAACGTTTACAGGAAGTGGTAGATTTAACCGAAATGGTAATTAGCTCAGGACAATACGATTTGCAGCCTGATTTTGCAGAAAACTTCCTGGATGGATATGATAATGGCGTGGAGTCGATTTTTGCCATTCAATTCTCTATTAACGATGGAACATTTTATGGCCGGTTGAGTTTTGCTACCGGATTAAATTATCCTCACGGTGCCCCTCAGTACGGATGTTGCGGATTTCACGCACCAAGTCAAAATATGGTTAATGCTTTTGGTACTGGATCTGATGGCTTGCCAAAGTATGACACATTTAACGATGTAGAATTAAGTGCTGAAGATATCACAACCGATGGCGTTACTGTCGATCCTCGTATCGACCATACTGTCGGGATGAATGGACATCCTTATAAGTATCGCAACGATGAGGCTTATATTTTTAGTAACAGCTGGGTGAGAGACCCGGGAGTATACGGATTCTTCCATACCATGAAGGAACAACAAGCTGCTGACTGTTCTTGCTATAAAAAGGAAGGTCCTTTTATTGGTACGTCTGTTAATACAGATGTTATTCGTTATGCTGATGTATTGCTATGGCAGGCAGAAGCATACATTGAAATGGGACAACACGACAATGCGATGCCATTGATTAATGAAGTAAGATCTCGCGCAGCCCAAAGTACCGGACGACTGAAGTTAGCTGATGGTTCGCCCACTTCTAATTATTTAGTTGAAGAATACGATGGTACCAATTTGCCTTGGACACAAGAGAATGCCAGAGAGGCACTTCGTTGGGAGCGTCGATTGGAATTCGCTTGCGAAGGACCTCGTTTTTTTGATCTTGTGCGATGGGGAATTGCTGAAGAAACGTTGAATGGCTACTTAGCGAAAGAAAAAACAAGAAAGGACTTTTTGAATGAAGCTGTGTTTACGGCAGCACGTGACGAATACTATCCAATTCCCCAACGTGAAATTGATTTCACCAAAGGGTTGTATATTCAAAACGTTGGCTACTAATAGCAACATAACTTTTCAATATAGAGTGACACACAGTGTGTCACTCTATAATTATAAACTTACTGACTCTTAAACTTAAATCTCACTTTTTTGCGATGATCAAATTTGTAATTCCTATACTATTTGTATTGTTTGTTTTTGGCTGTAGCAATAAACCTGCGGATGATTCAACTCGTTCCAAACTTCATTTTACTACTGATAGTATGGCACTTGATAATCCAGTTGAATTGATTCATTTTGAGCATGAATATTTGCTGTTTTATCATTGTTCTGAGCCCGAGTTGAATGAAAAAACACGGGCTTTGTGTCTCGCAAAAAGTAAAGATCTAATTCACTGGGATACTCCAAACAAAGTGCAATTCTCGAAACCTGCCGATGAAATTGAAGTCGGCAGCATCATAGTAGACTGGGAGAACTCATCCGGATATGGAAATGAGCTTCCACCGTTTGTCGCATTTTATACTGCTGATAAGAATTCAACCTTTCACGAAGATGGTATTCAAAAGCTGTATCTCTCAGTAAGTAATGACCGGGGGAAAAACTGGATTCCAAAGACTGATTTAACGATATCGCTTGATAATTTTTATCATCCATTATCGGATCTGAAAGTTTTCTGGCATGAAGAAACTCAGCGATGGATCATGTTGGTTTTGACGGATCATGAAGTGCGTATTTATTCTTCAGGCGACTTAGTTAATTGGCAATATGAAAGCGTGTTTGGTGAAGATGTGATTTTGAAAATTGGTAACTGGACAACACTTGATTTTTTCCCGATTCAAACTGATTCAAATGAGAAAAGATGGGTGCTGTTCATTAGTGGTGATAAAGGTTCTCCAAATGAAGGCAGCGGTATTCAATATTTTATTGGTGATTTTGATGGATACGTGTTTAAGTCATTGACCGATAAACAAAGGTGGTTAGACAATGGTACTGATTTATATGCGGGTATTACACTCTCCGATTATTACCGGGATGGGTTGCCACTCTACATGATTGGGAAAATTGATAGCCAAAAGGATAATGGACTAAAACAATCGAAGAATGAGGAAATATCATTTTCAATTCCTCGACAGCTATTCTTAAATAAGAAACTGGAGCAATATTTTTTGTCTTCAAAACCAGTCAATTTGAATAATGTAAAGGGGAAAGAGCTCAGTCCGATAAAAGACAAAGAGATTCACGGGGAAGTAAAATTGAATAGATTGTCCGAGTTCCCTCTCGAAATTAACCTTTCGTTTAATCTGAATAATCGGCTATACCTTGATATGGCTCAGGTTTTTGGTATCCGTTTTACATCCAAAGATGGACAGGAGTTAGATATCGGTTATCATACGCTCAGGCGCTATTTCTTCATCATCAATCAACATACAATTGGCGATGGATCTAAAGAATTGGATTCTTTTAATTACATGCCCTACATTATCGATCGCGAATCAATGGATATCAAGATAATTATGGGTGAAGGATCAATCGAATTGTTTGCTGTGGATGGGGAAGTATCGATTACAAAAAAGTGGATTGGGAAAAACGATTGGGATGAGGTCGTTCTTTTTGCTGAAGATGGAAAAATTACGCTCAATGAGTTTGTGGCATACCATTTTTAATATTGTTATCCGTATTGATTCATACTTATCATTTTTCAATTTAATTAAATCTAAATCAACAAAGAATATGAAAATCTTAATTTACATGATGTTTTTGGCAGCAATCATTTTTAGTTTTGGTTGCGATCCCCAGTCTGAAAAAAAGACGAACGCGAATGATGGAGTCAATTCCTCTTATTATACCGAATCGCATCGACCTCAATATCATTTTTCTCCGGAATTTGGATGGATGAATGATCCGAATGGAATGGTTTATTACGAAGGTGAATATCATATGTTTTACCAGTATTATCCAGACAGCACAGTTTGGGGACCGATGCACTGGGGACACGCCGTTAGCGCGGACCTGGTTCATTGGGAACATTTGCCAATTGCAATATTTCCGGATAGTTTAGGTTATATTTTTTCAGGAAGTGCAGTGGTTGATTGGAATAATACCAGTGGTTTTGGAACCGACGAAAATCCTCCAATAATAGCCATTTACACCATTCATGATATGGAAATAGAGAAAGCTGGAGGACTGGAAGATGAAACACAAGGTATTGCTTATAGCTTGGACAAAGGTAGAAACTGGATCAAATATGAAGGCAACCCGGTACTTGGCAATCCGGGAGTTGCTGATTTTCGCGACCCCAACGTGATCTGGCATGAGGAAACCCAAAAGTGGATCATGGTGCTTTCAGTGCAAGACCGGATACATATTTACTCCTCTGAAACGTTGAAAGAATGGCAGTTTGAAAGTGAGTTTGGCCACGATGCCGGTTCGCATGGCGGTGTCTGGGAGTGTCCCGATTTGTTTCCCCTGCAAGTTGATGCAACGGAGCAGACCAAATGGGTTTTGCTGTTGAACATCAATCCGGGTGGTCCCAATGGAGGATCGGCGAACCAGTACTTTACGGGTGATTTTGATGGACACATCTTTCAGGCGGATACCAAGGAGACTCGATGGGTTGATTACGGACGGGATAATTATGCGGGTGTTACCTGGTCAGACATTCCGAAAGAAGATGGCAGACGTATTTTTTTGGGATGGATGAGTAACTGGAATTACGCCCAAGTAGTGCCGACTGAAAAATGGCGCAGTGCGATGACCATCCCCCGAAAATTGTCCTTAGTTGAGGATCAGGGAGTGTTTAACTTACATTCGGAGCCCGTGGAAGAGCTCGAATTACTCCGAACTCCAAATGCAGAAAAAAATATTGAATCGCAAAGTATATCAGGAATTCAGCCGATTGATGTTGCAGGTGTCAATCTGTCTACAAGTGAGTTGATGATTGATTTTCAGTTTGACGAAACCGATGAATTTGGAATTATATTAATGAATGAAGAGGGGGAAGATATTAAAATAGGCTATTCTGTTTCTGATAAGCAATTATTCATTGATCGGACGAACGCCGGTAAAAGTGATTTTGCTGAAGACTTTGCAGGAATCTCGATAGCTCCATATTCTGCCAATAAAAAGCTTAAAATGCATGTTTATATTGATGTTTCCAGTGTTGAATTGTTTGTGGATGACGGAAATATGGTGATGACTGAAATCTATTTCCCGACCAGCAATATGAACAAGCTCCAACTCTACTCCAATCACGGAGAGGTTGATATTTTAAATGGAAAGCTAGTGGAACTGAATCGTATTTGGTAAAATGTAAACTGATTGAATTGCCAGAATTTAAATAGGGGAAATAGCATAGCGCTTTTCCTCTATTTTTATGCCTTTTTCCGGTATGCTGATGGTGACCGGTTAAATTGATTTTTAAAACATTTGGTAAAATAGGAGGGACTTGAAAAACCAACTTCATAGGCGATTTCTGAAATAGACAGTCCACTATTTCGCAGCAATTCAAGCGAATGTTTTAACTTAATGGAAACAACGAATTCACTAACCGACATATCTGTCAGTTTTTTGATCTTTCGATACAAGTGAACTCGCGATATACCTAGTTGTTCACTCAATTTTTCTACGGAAAGATCTTCGTTCTTTTTGTTGTCTTCAACGAGGGCAATCAACTTGTTCAGAAATTTTTTATCAAGCCGGTTTAGCTGTTCGTCATCTGCTTTAAAATCCAGATTGTCTTTATAGTGCTCTCTGATTTTATGGCGATGCTCCAACAATTTTCGCACGCGAATAACCAAATGCTGACGGTTAAATGGCTTTGTGATGTAGGAGTCGGCTCCTTCCTCTAGCCCCTCTAGCTTTTGTTCCATCGATGTTTTTGCAGTAAGCAAAATAATGGGAATGTGGCACGTTTTTAGGTCAGTTTTGATTTGTTTGGTCATTTCCAAACCATTCATTTTTGGCATCATTATATCGCTGATAATCAGATCTGGTTCTTCTTCAGTAGCCACTTTCAACCCTTGCATACCATCTGCGGCTTCAATTATTTGGTAAGCATCTCCCAAGCAACTTCGCACATATTCCCTAACATCAGCAACGTCTTCAACAATCAAAATCACAGGGCGGTTTTCTTTTGATGCAGGTTCGCTTTTTACGGCTGTTTCCCAGTTATGGTCGGGCGATGCTGCTTCCTCTTCAATGGGGGTCGGAGAAGCTTGAACATCTGTTATTTGCTCAGGCAGCAAGTGTGCATTGCCCAGTGGTAAGGTAATCGTAAATGTTGTTCCTTTACCAACTTGACTTTCAACTCTGATTTTTCCGCGATGAAGTTCAATGAATTCTTTAGATAGGCTGAGTCCCAGTCCGGTGCCTTTAAAGTTGTGTGATTTCTCAGCTTGGAAAAATCGATCGAAAATACGATTGACATGTTTTTCATCAATGCCTTCTCCCGAATCCCTGATTTCAATATCAATCTCGTTTAAATAAAGCTGGTTTATAGTCGGTTTGGGCTGACTGACAACAATCAGAATTCGACCTTCATTTGGTGTGAATTTAAAAGCGTTGGACAACAGGTTAAAAAATACTTTGTCTAATTTATCCTGATCTATCCATATTGGTTGGTGTTGAGTTTCTGTGATTAATTGAAAATCGATGTTTTTCTTTTCGGCCAGGTTTCTAAACGAATCAATTTTTTCTTTCAAAAAGGCGATCAAGTCTTGTTCCGAAGTAATTAGCTTCATTTGCTTATTTTCCAGTTTTCGGAAATCCATCAATTGGCTAACCAACCGAAGTAATCGAAGTGAATTTCGGTGCATTAACTCAAATTGACGTTGTTGTTCTGGGGTAAAACTTTTTGACTGCATCAGGTTTTCCAGTGGTCCGGTGATTAAGGTCAAAGGTGTACGAAATTCGTGTGAAATATTGGTGAAAAATCTGAGTTTGGTCTGTGTAGCTTCTTCCAACTTTTGGGTCACTTCAACCAGTTGATCACGCTGCTTTTTTATGGCGAGGTTTTGCTTTTCAATTTCAGTATTTTTTGCCTCCAATTGTTTGTTGGCTTCTTTTTTATTCTGAAAGGCATTCAAGATCAGGAATACTAAAACGACAATCAATAGAAGCAAAGCGATGGTGAAAATTAAAATCAATCGTTGCGTTTGATACTTTGAAACCTGCACATCGAGAATTGACACCTGAGCTTCAATTTTTTGCTGAAGCAATTCTACCTGATCGGTCTGTACTTTCAACACTTCAGCGTTTGTAGAGTCAATAACAATGGTTTCCAGAATGTTCTCTCGTTGGAAGGGGAGCTTGTTGAGTATTTGGTGGGCTATCTGGATGGCATTTGCTCCGCCCGTAGGGTAGTAGAAGGTGGCATCGAGTTGACCATCAATAACAGCCTGCAATCCTCCCTGGTTTCCTGAAAGCCCATCAACGCCAAGGAAATAGGCTTTTTCTCCTGTATGGTAACTATCTTTGACCTTTTGTGCTTCGCGAGCCATCACATCATTATACCCAAACACGAGATCAAAATCAATCCCTTGTTCCATCACCTGCTTCATTACGACTCTCGCTTCATCCCAGTTCCATCCTCCCGATTTGGAAAATACAACTTCCATTTCCGGGTATTTAGACAAGATTTCATTAAATCCCTTTTGTCGTTCAACAGACGGAGAGGAGCCATCAAGCCCCCTGATTTCTACAATTTTCCCTTTCCCATTTAGTAATTTGGCTGCATATTTACCAGCTTCCAGTCCAATTTTTTAATTATTTCCGCCAACGTATGCTGAATATTTACTGGTGTTTACTTTTCGATCGATTACAATAACCGGAATGCCAGAGTTGTAAACTTTTTCTACAATTGGGGTGATTGGAGCCGATTCATTGGGTGAAACAATTAATAAATCAATTCCACCTTTAATCAATTCATCTATTTGTTGAATTTGTAATTCGGTGTCGTCATGAGCATCTGTAATTTTTAACTGTAAGTCAGGATAGAAAGCCAACTCAATTTCCATGACTCGTTGCATACTTTGTCGCCAATAATCAGATGTCGTACATTGCGAAAAACCAACCGAATATTTTTCATCTGCAGTAACCGAAAATTGAGCCAGAAATAAGAAGCAAAAAAAGAGTGTTGCTTTGGCAAAAAACTTAAGCATAAGTCAGCGTTTAGTACGCTCAAATATAATGAATTTGAAGGGAAGTTCGTGCAAAAAAGAGTGTGTGATTTCACGAAACAGCACTGGCAGACACCTATTCATGCAGGTCAAAATGGGATGTTATCAATTCAAGAGATACCCGTTATTTATTGCCTGGTCAGAGTTATTTGATACCCTGCTTTTTTTGTTCAAATTGAGTAGTTATAGCAGTAGATATCCATTAGCTATTGAGCCAACGGATTAATACCAGCTAATGGATAACCACATTTCTGTTGGAGAACTAATGTTCTTCATGCCACGTTTGTTTCATTTGGCTATGTGCTGATTTCTGATACAGGAAAACTCTAACTTAATATTTCAGTGATTTTCTGACAGTGGGGTATCAGGAAAGCACAGTATCTCGGAGAGCTAACATCTTATTCGTTGTGATCTAAGGTTTTTTTTATTCCTTTATTGTCAGAAAAATAAATGTAACTCTTGAATTCGTACATTCCTCATAGTGATTTGAATCTGGTGCGGTCGCTCCGAAAGAGTGACCATGATGCATTTGAAAAGCTTTTCAAACGTTATGGTCAAAAGCTTTTTATATTTTCTTTGTCGTACCTGAAAG
This sequence comes from Sunxiuqinia sp., assembly GCF_055140945.1. NCBI lineage: Bacteria > Pseudomonadati > Bacteroidota > Bacteroidia > Marinilabiliales > Prolixibacteraceae > Sunxiuqinia > Sunxiuqinia sp. The sequence goes on along the minus strand of NZ_JBSQYS010000021.1, from coordinate 57,926 downwards.
ATGCCGATCAGGCTGAAGAAATCGTGCAGGAAGTTTTTTTGAAGGTTTGGACCAATCGCTTTTCGTTAAAAACAGGAACATCGTTTCAATCTTATTTATTTACGATTGCTTTTAATTCGATCAAAAAATCATTCAATCGAAAAGCAAAGGAGAATCAATTCAGATTGGAGTTGGTAGATCAGTTAGATGATGGAAGGGATTGTGTTGAATATGAAAATAATTTTCAGTTGGTCGTAGCAAAGTTGGATGGTTTTATTAACGAGATGCCCGAAAGAAGAAAAGAGGTATTTATTAAACGTAAACAACATGGAATACCTGTAAAACAAATTGCTGAAGAATTGGGTGTTTCTGCCAAAACTGTCGAAAACCAGATTACCGAAGCTATGAACTACCTAAAGAAACGGTTTGAAGAGGAGCTCCCTGGCGGATTACTCTTTTTTTCATTATTCCTTGAAAATTAAATTCATTCTCATCTTTTTATTGGTTGATTTCCCCCGTTTTAGTTCGTTATTCTACGATTCTTTTGAACCCATCTCAGATTTTTTTCGAAAAAAGATCAGTTTAGGAATAGGGGTTTTTGAGAATTTGGGATAAAACAAGCAAACAGGTATAAACAGAGGAATTATTTAAGTGCTGCATGGAGAATAAAAAAACGAATAAGAAACCACTGGATAATTTTGCAAACGGAGATTATAGCCGGAGCGATTATCGTCGAGTATCCCAAATGTTTTCTCATCCGGATGATACTTTGAAAGATCAGATGCAGCATCATTGGGAACGAATTCCTGCTGATCAAGCTCTGGATGATCGTATGTCCCGAATACTTCGTCTTTTGAAGATGCAGACACTGATATCGACTCAATTGATAAAAAGACGTTCATTTATAAACTACTATCAGAAGGTTGCGGCAGTATTGTTGATTCCGCTTCTGCTTGGATTTGGTTATTGGTTATTGCAAACACCTGTAATGCAGTCACAGGCAATGGCAACGATCCATTCGCCGATGGGAGCGAGGACGGAATTTGTTTTGCCTGACGGAACTTCCGGCTGGCTAAATAGCGGTTCTGATCTATCGTACTGTGTCGATTTTTCAAAGAATAGGGAGGTAAAGCTAAATGGTGAAGCCTATTTCGATGTTGTTCACCAGCAAGGGGCGCGGTTTCGTGTAAAAACCGCAGAAATTACTGTTCAGGTATGGGGCACCTCTTTCGATGTTTCTGCTTATGAAGATGATCCTCAGGTAAATGTCATATTAGAAAGAGGTGTTGTTAAGGTGTTGAATGCTAATGAAAAGAACCTGTACACCATGAAGCCCGATGAAATGTTTAGTTATGATATTCAAAAAAAGAAAGCTGCAATTCGTTCTGTTGATGCAGCCGACCAAACATCTTGGACAAAAGGGTTGCTTAAGTTTAGAGGTGAGCCTTTGTCTGATGTCGTGAAAGAACTTGCCCGATGGTACAATGTCGATTTTGAAATTAGGGACAAACAACTACGTGAGTATAATTTCAAAGCTACTTTTAAAGATGAAGAACTGGATGAGATTTTACGCATGATTTCGCTTACAACGCCAATGAAATATCGAATTGTAGAACGTAAAACAAATGAAAACGGAGTCTATGAAAAGAAAAAAGTAATAATAGAAGCTAATTAGATAAGGGAAGTGGTACCAGCACTTCCCTTATAAAACGTAGAGTCACACTAAATTAATTTATTAACCCTACAAATGTAAATTTATGAAAAAAACTAAGAAGGCAAAGGCCAGGAATTGGTCTGTGCTAAAAAAAACGTTATTGTTTATGAGAGTAACACTAACCCTTCTGCTAGTTGGAGTTTTTCAGGTTTCAGCGATCAATAGCTATTCGCAACAAACCCGGATCTCCATGGACTTCTCCGACACACGTATTTCAGAAGTACTGAATGAAATTGAGAATCAAACTAATTTCTATTTTCTCTATAATCAGGATTTGATCAATGTCAACCGAAAAGTTAGTTTGAGTGTAGATAACCAGGAGGTTGGGACTATTCTCGATCAGCTGTTTGTGCATACCAGTGTCAAATATGCGATCCAGGACAGACAGATTATCCTGTCCAATATTGATGAAAATAAGCTGTCATCGCAGCAAATCGACGTAAGTGGATCAGTCAGAAATAGTGATGGAGAGTCACTTCCCGGGGTTGCTGTAGTTATTAAAGGTACCACCATTGGAACAATAACCGATATCGATGGATATTTTGTGTTGAAGGATGTTCCTAACGATGCTGTTCTTCAATTTTCTTTTGTAGGAATGAAGATGCAGGAAGTGCCTGTTAATAATGAAACGACACTCAATATTATAATGGAAGAAGATGCCATCGGGATTGAAGAAGTCGTGGCTATTGGTTATGGGACAATGAAAAAGAAAGACTTAACCGGATCGGTTGTGTCAATGAAGAGTGAAGAAATTACCATTGCTCCAACAAGTAACGTAATGGAGGCCCTGCAAGGAAAAATTGCAGGTATGGATATTGTCAAAACCAGTGGCAGAGTTGGAGGTGATGTTGATATTCTTTTAAGAGGTAGTCGTTCCATTTATGGAGATAATTCACCGCTCTTTATTATTGATGGAATTCCAGGAAGCTATAGCGAGTTGAATCCTTCGGATATTGAGAGTGTCGATGTTTTAAAAGATGCTTCTTCAACAGCGATTTATGGTTCAGCGGGCTCAAATGGTGTGGTTATGATTACAACTAAACGTGGAAGCGAAGGAAAAACTGTTGTGAATTTCGATGCTTATTATGGTTTTAGTGGTGAGCCCGAATATTTTCACGGAATGATTGGTGATGAATGGACTGGCTATCAAAGAGAAGCTTATAGATATTTGAATGGTCAGTATCCGGCTGATATGTCAGCAATATTGACAGACGCCGATAAATTACAAGCTTATAATCAGGGGAAATGGATTGACTGGGTGGATGAAGTGGCCGGAAATGTGGCAACCGATGAGAAATACAGTTTGTCAATCAAAGGGGGAACCGAAAAGACAAAAGTCTTTACGTCATTTTCATACAATAAACAAGAAGGATTGTTAAGCAATGAAAATTTAAATAAATACGCTATTCGGTTAAATATTGACAAAGAGATTCTGCCTTTTGCAACAGTTGGGTTAACGTCTAATCTGACTTATACGATTCGTAATAATGGTGTGAATAATACCTTTACAAAGGCTTTAAGTTCATTTCCGCTGGGAGATGCTTATGATGCAAATGGAAACATTAATTACGAATATGCCACCAATGAATATACACCACTTGGTGACTTCATTCCCGACCAATTTGTCAATAATACGCGTAGCACTTATTTCACCACCAATGCCTTTATTGAAATCAGTCCAATCGAAGGACTAAGTTTCCGATCTGTCGTAAGTACGACTCTTTCAAATTTTAGGCAAGGACAATATTGGGGAGCCCAGTGTAATGCTAACAGACCTTCATATGCGGGGTCTCCTCACGCTGAAATTGATAACAACTATGGTTATGGCTATACGTGGGAAAATATTCTGAATTACAAAACATCAATTGGTCAAAATCATACCCTATCTGCGACTTTAGTTTCTTCGTGGAATAAAAGTCAGAGTGAGTTTAACACGGCTGGTGGCAGTGGTCAGAATCTTGACTCCTGGAGCTTTTATCGTTTGATGTCTGCTGCCGCACCCAATGTTGAATCAGGTTATACTCAAACGCAGAAAAAATCGTATGCCGCACGTGTGAACTATTCATTTAAAGGGAAATATCTGATTACATTCTCTAATCGCTATGATGGTGTTTCCTGGTTATCTGCCGGACATAAATGGGATAACTTTCCGGCAGGTGCTTTTGGGTGGCGTATGTCAGAAGAGACTTTCATGTTGAGGTATAAGAATTGGCTAGATAATCTGAAGTTGAGGGTTGGTTATGGTGTTACTGGTAACTCTGGTGGAGTAGGGGCTTATGGTACAACAACAACACCTTATGCCTACTCTTCTTGGGGAGTATCAGCAGACGGCCAAATCGCACCTTTTACGCAATATACAGGTACTTATGGAAATCCTGGGCTAGGTTGGGAAAAATCATACAACTTTAACTTCGGATTGGATTTTTCATTTAATAATAGTCGGGTCAGTGGAAGTATAGATTGGTTCAATACAAATACCGATGGATTATTGTTTAAACGGAAAATGCCTATCACTAGTGGTGTTACTGGATGGGGATCACCACTTATTAGCTGGCAGAATATTGCCGAAACCAGCAACAAAGGAATCGAACTATCTTTAAGTTCCAGAAATGTTGAAACCAAAGATTTTTCGTGGAATAGCACACTCTCTTTTACTTGGAGTAAAGAAAAAATTGAATCACTTCCCAGTGGTGATTTAATTTCAGAAAATTTGTTTGAAGGAAGTCCTATTCACTCTCTGTACGATTATAAGTATGAAGGTATCTGGAGCTCATCAACATCAAAGGAAACATCGGATGCTTATGGGGTTAAACCAGGTTGGATTATGGTTGAAACAGTACCTCAGGTAGATGAAGAAGGAATAAGTGATGATGGCATTCATAAGTACAGCGAAGGCGATAAGCAAATCTTGGGACATACGAATCCGGACTACATTGTGGGCCTTAATAACTCGTTTGCCTATAAAGACTTTGACCTGACTGTATTTGCGATGGCTCGTTATGGGCAAACGATTGAAAGTGACCTGCTAGGATGGTATACTGCTAAATTGAGCAACCAAATTGCAGGTGCTGACTACTGGACCGAGGATAATCAGAACGCTTATTACCCGGTGCCAGGCAGTGGTGATGAACAAAGTGTGATGAGCGCTTTGCGTTACAGAGATGGTTCATTCATCAAAATTAAAAATATCACGCTTGGTTACACCTTGCCCCAAAGAGCTGTTCGAATTCCTTATTTGGATAAATGTCGATTTTATGTAACAGCATATAATCCATTCCTTTATGTGAAGGATGACCAGCTAAAAGGAACGGATCCGGAGACTGGTGGGGCTGATTCGTTCCCGTTATACAAACAATATGTATTTGGTGTAAACATTACATTTTAATAGAAACTGAATAAGAAATATACAATGAAAGATATACTATATAAAGGAATCGCAACAATTGTAATTCTAAGCATGTTTTTCTCATCATGCTCACTTGAAGAAGAGAATCCAGGCGGATTTACAATGGAAATAACAGCTTCAACGCTGGATGGATACCAAACCCTGATTAATCAATGTTATTTTGCTATGGAACGCTACTTCTATGGGACAGATAACTGGATGACTTTAACGGAAGGGAATACTGACCTTTGGACTTATCAGGCCAATAAATCGACCTCATGGACACAATGGTTTTGGTTTTATGCTGGTGCCGCTCCAAACACAACATATACCAATAACTGGTGGAATGGGACTTATGATGGTATTGGCTCTTGTAACAATGCTATTGCTTTAGCCGACTTAGCTCCTTTTCGTTCGGAAGATGATCGAAATAAAGTGGTTGCAGAGGCTCACTTTTTGCGGGCAATTTACTATTTCAATGCCGTTGAGCAGTTTGGTGAAGTTACGCTAATAACGGAGCCTGTATCTGATATTGATTTTCATCCAGAACGTACTGATCCATTAACTGTTTATAAAGAGGTAATCATTCCTGATTTAGAATTTGCCTTTCAATGGCTGCCAGTGGGTGATTATAGTACAACTACTCGCCCAACACAAAAAGCGGCATTGGGATTTCTGGCTAAAGTATGCTTGCAAACTGTCGAGTATGATGAGTCAAAAGAATATGCAGCGAAAGCACTGGAATATGCTAAAATGTTGATTGAGGACTCGGAGGCTGGAGGCACGCAGTACAATGCTTACATGTACCCAACTTACGACGAAGTTTTTGCCGAAGAAAACAACTGGGCCAATAAAGAAGCTCTTTGGAAACACCGATGGTACTCTGGTGAAGACGGACATGGTTCAAGTAATGGTAATTACAAATTGAATCGTAATAATGAGTATTTCTATTGTAAAGTAACCAATTTTGGGGCTCGTGTTGATAATCAGGAAGCGCGTTTGGCTTGGGGAGGATATCCTTCAGGCATATTTATGCCTTCTCAGCACCTGTTAAACCTATATGTGCAAAGGGACGGTTCATTAGACCCCCGGTTCCATAAGTCATTTCAAACAGAATGGGATGCCAATAGCGAATATACTTGGGATGAAGCCGCTGTAAATAAATATGACCGAGAAAGCTCCGTGTTGGGACAAACACTTGAAGTGGGAGATAAGGCTATCAAGTTCATCATGCCTCAGGACGATAATTATGAGGATGAAGCTGCTTCAAAATTATCAAAACCATATCTGGTTGTCGATTATAAGGATGTGTATCATGATGAAAACAACAACATCAACATGACCTATGCTTACTCCAATCCGTCAGAAGGGTATACTGCAGATGGTGCTTCAGAGAACCTGTTCAACTATTTCTATCCTTCGTTAACCAAGCATAATAGCAGTAACTATTATGTAGCTAACGAATCAAAAAAACGCAATGGGAACCTGAATGCGACATTTATGATGCGAATGGCCGAAGTTTACTTGATTGCTGCAGAAGCTGATATTTATGTTAATGGCGGTTCGGGAGCCTTAGCTTATATTAATAAAACGAGAGAAAGAGCAGGTGCCGACTTGTTAAGTGGAACTCCGAACTTGCAAGATGTTTTAGATGAGAGAGGTCGTGAGCTGTGTGGTGAATATTGTCGTTTTTACGATTTAAAACGAACAGGTATGTTTGATGATAAAACTTATCTGGAAGAAACACACCCTGATTTGGCTCAATTCTTCAAACCCGAATACGCGTTAAGACCAATTCCAACGACTTATTCCGCAACGCTCGAAGATGGAGGTAGTTATTATCAGAATCCAGGCTATTGAGTGTCGCGAACAATGCAAGTTGGAGCTGTGTAAGCGATGGGAGCAGGCCTCCCGGAACCGGCGTGCAGGCGCTGGTTCCAAACCACCTTTGAGCTGCTGCGGTTAAATGCTGTGGTAGTGAGCGTTAAAGGAAAAGGAATTGCAAAACCCGGGTTATTAATATTCCGGTTGGCTGAGAGAGGTTTTCAAAAAGGCAGGAACAGTTTGATTTTGTAAAATCAATGTTCCTGCCTTTTAGGATGCCTCTTTTCTTTTTCGATACCTTCGGTGGGAATTTTGAATATTAACCTTCACAAATAAAAATGAGTATGAGACTTATCCCGTTTAAGAATTGGTTGAAAAAGCTTGCATTGGCCATTTTGGGTCTTCACTGCTTGGGTACTCAAGCTCAGGAAAAACCGGAAACTGATGTGACAACGCCCTTGCACTTGATGAAACCCGACTATCCGATTCCTTATGGAATTCCTGAGCAAGCCGAGGTGAAGGTCGTGCTTGACCGTGTTTTCAATTACCTGAATGAAGTGACACCGGCAAAGGTGATTGACCGCAATACTGGTCAGGAAGTTCAGAACTTCGACAAGATCACCCGTGATGCCATGTTGCAGCAGGGAGACTTTCGTCTGACCAGCTACGAGTGGGGGGTAACCTATGCCGGCATGACCTTGGTTGGCGAGATTCCCGGCGATAAACGTTACACTGACTACACCGAAACGCGCCTGAAGTTGCTGGCGGACCTCACCGCCTTTTATCGAGAAAATCCGGATTTGGATGTTGATCGCCGTTCACCGGTTCATTCGGTATTGCCCGCATGCCCTGGATGATGCCCGCGCCATGTGTGCTGCCATGATCAAGGCTGAACGTGCCAAACAAGATGGCAGTCTGCGGCCGATGATTGAAAACTTTATCGATTACATTCATACCAAAGAATTTCGACTGGAAGATGGAACGCTGGCCCGAAACCGCCCGCACCTGAATACTTTGTGGCTCGACGACCTGTTTATGAGCGTTCCGGCACTGGCTCAGATGGGAAAACTGACCGGCGATGTGAAATATTATGACGATGCCGTGAAGCAGGTACTCCAATTTTCACAACGCATGTTTAACGCTGAAAAAGGACTGTACATGCTTGGCTGGGTGCAGGGCATGGATGTTCATCCTCAGTTTCACTGGGCCCGGGCAAATGGCTGGGCGGTGATGACCTTGGTCGAATTATTGGAAGTGCTCCCCGAATCCCATCCCGGCTATGCCGATGTGCTTGCCCAACTGCAAGCTCACATCGCAGGGTTGGCTTCCTATCAGCATGGAACTGGCTTTTGGCACCAGCTGATCGACCGGAACGATACCTACCTCGAAACGTCGGCTACGGCCATCTATGCTTACTCCATTGCCCGAGCCATCAACCGGGGCTACATCGACAAACAAGCCTACTCGGGCATGGCCTTCGATCCGGCTTTCTATTATTTTCGACCGGTTAATCCGTATGCTACCCATGGTTACGGACCGGTACTACTGGCCGGTGCCGAAGTCATCAGCTTACTGAAAAACTCATTTCCCAAAATGAACGACAGTGCCGTGATGTTTTATCCCGAAGAAATAGAAACCGATCAGCCGATTTTTGGTGTGGAATAAGCGGGAAGTGCAGGAGCAAAAACTTCAAAAGTACATAAGTTGGCATCGAGTGGCTGCATCGCTTCGATGGAACTTATGCACTCATGTACTTCAACCAAATCGTATGAGTATGAGAACTATTTGCCTTCTGACGTTCGGTCTGTTGTTGACGCTGGTGATTCAGGCGCAGGAAAATCGGGGCTATAAAGTCTTTCAGTTTCCGGCTGACCTGATTCCGGGTATCGATGGAAATGCGGACGATTGGGCTTTGGTACCCGATGACTATACCGTGGGAATGGATCAGCTTTGGGATGACAGTCGCAAACATGACGCAGCTAATCCCGAAAACCTGGAGGCGAGCGTGAAAATTGGCTGGCTGAAAGGGACGAACCGCCTCTATTTTCTGTATGAAGCCTACGACGATTACTGGGACTCTTAAAAGTCAAAAGAATACCAATCATCAAACATCGAGTGGGCGTTGATAAAGAAAGCAATAATCCGAACTAAAAAAGCGGATAACAAAAATCGGATAAAACAAGAATCATTTTTTTGGTTTGGAAATGGGAAAGCTTTAATATTGGCTGTTTGTAATTTAGTTTTTTCCGATTATTAAACAGTTAAGGTCACGGACCTATCTATTATTTTTGTTATCACTTCTCTCATAGTTTATTAGAAGACAGAAATACGACAACAATTATTGCTTAATACTTATTTTATGGCTACCGATCGATTTACCGAAGAATATATAAAAAGACACATTAATTTTCACACGTCCAGCGCGGTAGCGAACCGTGGTCGGCAATTGTATAAAAACGACAAAGTGTTTTTCGATGATTACATCGAAAAAACAGATAGTTGGAAGCTTACAGTTCAAGGTTCTCAAAAATACCAGGTTTCGGTAAGAGGAGTGAAGAGCAAAAATATACAAACCAGTTGCACCTGTCCTTTTGACTGGGGAAGCATGTGCAAACATTCGGTGGCAGCCTTGCTTTTCGTGTCAGCCAATCTTGCTGATCAATCAATGTTGCGAACCCAAAATCAATCGACAATTACCTTGCCCGTCAGCAAAAGAAATCCCAAAAATTTAGGATATGAAATTCCGGATTATCAGCACATTGATTTCGACTTTGTAAAGAAAAATACTTCTGCAATCGTTTTGTCGCAGCTGATGTATCAGGTCAATTATATTTTTTACAATTCCGTTGAGATTACAGCAGAATCCGTGACTTTCATTGCCTCCAATGCTGATGCCAGCGTGAGGTTTTTTAAGGAAGATGGAAAAGTTTATGTGTCGTCGCCCCAGGCAACGAAATCGTCGAAATTATCAGCTAGCGAAGCGCACTGCCTGAGAATGATTGCCAATTCGCCGCTGCCCCAATTGTTGGATGAAGTGTTTAGTGGCAGAATCCCGGAAAAACAAAAGGAATGGATGAAAAACTATGGACTGAGAGAAACTGCCGATTTCAAAGAGTATTTCTCTTACGCCTTCAGTGAAGAACGGGGCTTGGTGTATTACCCGTCGAGAAAGGGAGATGGATTGGTTCCGGTAACCGAAAACACCAACACGTATATTTCGGGTTTACTTGGAATACTGAATAACGATGAATCGTTTTTGGATGAACTTCCGGACAAAAAAGAACAACGGGAGTTGGGCTTCGTGTTAATCAAGGGCACACGATTTATCGGAGGCTATCCGAATTACTACGATGATTTTCATGATGAACAAAATGAACCGTACGAAATCGTTCCGATTGTGGGCAAAACACGGAAGAACGATCCATCTGCGCTGGCCACGCACATCAAAGAATACGATGGAGCCATGGATTATCAATTTATCATCAATAAAAGCGAAAATGCAGCAAAACTTCTGCAATTGATTGATGAAATGGACGAGCATGAAGACCATGATTTCAACCGGATGAAAAAGGCTTTCGGTCGTTTGCAAAACGAAAAGTTTGTGTATGGACTGGTAGAAAATGCCCATCAAATCAGAAAAAAGGATTTGGTTGACATTACACTTTCACCCGAGCCTTTCGACGTGGTTTTTGAAGTGTCAAAAGACAAGGAGTTTTTAAGTCTGAAACTGAAGCTGAAAGTTGGTGAGGAGCTGTTAGATAGAAAATCGCTGAAGTCGGAACCAGCAGACCATTATTTATATGTAAATGGCAATACCTACCATTTGATAAAAAGCGAAAAGGCGGCGCAGATAATCGGTGGTTTTCCCGATAAAGTTAAAATGGTTGCCACACACAAAGACGAATTTTACAACAATGTTGTAGCGCCTATCTCCGAAAATTTTGAAATAAGGTATAAACAGGGAACGTTTAAAAGCGAAACCATTGAGCTGGATTTTCATAAGAAGCAGTTGTTTCTTTCGGAACAAAATGACTATGTGGTTTTTACACCCCGCGTTGAGTATGATAACGATGTTTCGGCAAGCTTGAATACCATCGGCAACAGGCTCGTAAAAAATGGCGATGTCATTACCGAATACCGCCGAAACTTCGAACTTGAAAATGATTTTTTGGATTTGCTTGCTGAATTGCACCCCGATTTTGAAAGCCAGAAAAGCAGGAAGCTGTTTTACCTGCATTACAGCGACTTCACTAAAGATATGTGGTTTTACCGGTTTTTCGATCAATTGCAGACGCTTAACGTGGAAGTGTTTGGCTTGAAAGAACTGAAGAACTTCCGGTATTCGCCATACAAAGGTAAAATCACCACGTCGGTAAGCTCGGGGCAAGACTGGTTTGAAGTGGATCTGTCCGTCAGTTTTGGTGATAACCGCGTTTCTCTGAACGACATTAAGAAAGCGGTACTAAACAAACAACGTTACATCCAGTTAAAAGATGGCTCGGCGGGTGTTTTGCCCTCGGAATGGTTTCATAAACTCGAAAAATATTTCAGGCATGGAGAAATCAGAAAAGACAAGCTGGAGATTTCCAAACTGCGGTTTTCGGTGATTGACGAACTGTTTGACAAGCTTGACGACCCCGGCGTTTTACAGGAAATAGCAGAAAAGCGGCAGCGCTTAAAAAACTTCAATAATATAAACGAAACCATGGTTCCCAAACAGATAAAAGCTAGTTTGCGGCACTATCAAAAAGAAGGGCTGAATTGGCTCAATTTTCTGGATGAGGTGCAGTGGGGAGGCATCTTGGCTGACGACATGGGCTTGGGAAAAACCTTGCAGATGTTGGCATTTTTGCAACACCAATCAAATAAGAACAGGGGTGTCAACCTGGTTGTGGTGCCAACCACCTTGCTATTTAATTGGGAAAACGAGTTGAAGAAATTCGCTCCCAAATTAAAAGCGCTCTATTACTATGGAGCTGACCGCACAAAAAATACCGAAGATTTTACAAACTACGACCTGGTTTTTACCACCTACGGAATTCTGGTACGCGACATTCAAATCTTGAGTCAGTTCCGGTTTAATTACGCGGTGCTTGACGAATCGCAAGCCATAAAAAATCCGGCATCACATCGCTACAAAGCGGCTTGCCTGATCAATGCCCAAAACAAGATCGCGCTTACGGGAACGCCGATCGAAAACAGCACCTTCGATTTATTCGCACAAATGAATTTTGTCAATCGTGGTTTTCTGGGCAGTGTTCAAAAATTCAAAGAGCACTATTCAACACCCATCGATAAAGATGGGAATGAGGCGATGGCTGGCGAACTGAACAAGATCATCAATCCCTTTATTCTGCGTCGTGCCAAAGAAAACGTCGCATCGGAGCTTCCCGATAAAACGGAAAACATCCTTTATTGCGAAATGGAAACGGGACAGCGCCGTGTATATGATGCCTACCGCAACGAATACCGCAACCGCTTGCTCAGTAAAATTGAAGAAGATGGAATAGAGAAATCGAAAATGATGGTGCTGGAAGCGCTGACCCGCTTGCGCCAGATTTGTGATTCCCCGGTACTTCTTAATTCGGATGAAGTGACTGAAAGCCAGTCGGTAAAAATTAAGGAGCTTGTACGGCACATTACCAATAAAACGGGGAAACATAAAATCCTTGTGTTTTCGCAGTTTGTAAAAATGCTGGGATTGATCCAGGACGAGCTGGCCAAGCTGAACATTGAATACGAATACCTGGACGGGCAAAGCAGCAGCAAGCAGCGTGAGCAGTCGGTCAATCGTTTTCAGGAAAACGAAAATCTGCGGGTGTTCCTCATTAGTTTGAAAGCGGGTGGAACGGGACTGAATTTAACTGCCGCCGATTATGTGTACCTGGTTGATCCTTGGTGGAACCCGGCGGTGGAGAACCAGGCCATTGACCGTTGTCACCGGATTGGACAAGATAAGAAGGTATTTGCCTATCGCATGATTTGCACAAATACGGTGGAAGAAAAGATCCTGACGCTTCAAAATAAAAAGAAAAAAATCGCCGGCGACATCATCCAAACCGATGAGAGCATTCTGAAAAAAATGAATCAGAACGACATTAACGAGTTGTTTTCATAAACTTCCGTTACGTGGGTAACTGTTGTTCGCGTAACAAAATCAACAAGCTTTTTCTAAAAACTGCTAAGACTGCAAGCTGTGGTGGGATGTCTGATTGCCGCGATCGTCCTCAGACTTCCGATTGAAAACTTGTGCCTTTTTTTTCTAAATTGCACGGCAGTTTGCGACACCATGATTGATCTATCTTTAAATACAGGCCTTAAAAACGGAGATGCATCCAGTTATGATGTGTTGTACTCACTGACGGCTGCTCGTTTAAAGAACTACTGCAAGATTTTTATCAAAGATCAGGTGCTCGTTGAAGACCTGGTTCAAAATGCCTACGTGCGGTTGTGGGAAAAGCGACTCCACATCAAGCCGGATCGATCGGTGGAAAGCCTGCTGTTCACCATCATCCGCAATCAATGTTTAAATCATATTCGCGATCAAAAATTGGTAGCGGAATCTTTCTCCCTCGATGAATACTCGTGGAGCGAATTGCAACATTTGTATCAAATTGACTTTTCGGGAAAAGAAGATAGCACCTTGGAGGAACAACTGTTTGAAGCCCTGAAAAACGCGATTGACCGGCTCCCGGAACGTCAAAACCAAATCCTGGTCAAATGTAAGCTGGAAGGACGCAGGCAGCAGGAAGTGGCCGACGAATTGGGGATCTCACTAAAAGCCGTCGAGAAAAACCTGGCTAAGGCCAGGACTCATCTGCGGCAGGATTTACTGGCCCGTTTCCCCGAACTGTCCTTACTCATTCTGATGATCCTCCGGTAAGCTGGGTGAAAATATTCGCCCTAAGGGGGTAGGGATTCTTGATGCCCGGTGTATTGATGATGAAAGGGTATTCATTTATGGAGAAGAAAATACAATCCTATTTAGAAGGAAAACTTCCGGAAAACGAACAGGCAGCCTTGCTCGAGTGGCTTCGGGAAGAAGAGCACAAGCAGACTTTTGATTCGGAGAAAGCCCGTTGGTGGAAAGAACGGAAATTGAGCCGCGAAGGACGAATAGCCGACTTGGGGCAAGTTCGCCTTCGTGAGCGATTAAAGGAAAAGCAACAACTGAAGCGGTCGGCGCGGTTGCTGAACTGGTACCGGTATGCGGCTATTGCCTTGTTGGTGATGGGCTTATCCGGGGCTGCATTCGTGTACAATAACTATTTCAATACCGAACTTCAACTCACCCAAATTCATACGGAACTGGGACAAATGTCAACGGTGATTCTACCAGATGGAAGCAAAATTTGGGTGAACGCCGACACCAAATTAACTTACAATAACCAGTACGGGATTCAAAATCGGGCGATCCAGGTTCAAGGCGAAGCTTATTTTGAGGTGGCCAGAAATCTGAAGGATCCGTTTATTGTCGATTTGGGGGCCATTCAAGTGAAGGTGACTGGCACCCAGTTTGGCATTTCCAATTACGACGATCTGAATGAGATGAACGTGGTGCTGGAGGAAGGGAGTGTGGAAATCCAATCGGCTTCAGATGAATTGATAGTCAAACTAAAACCGGAAGAGCTGGCGGTTTTCAATAAAAAGACAAACACCATCCATACGATGAAAGTAAAATCAGCGCATTATACTTCATGGAAGGATGGAATATTAAATATCTTCGAGTTGCCACTCGATCAACTGGTTGTTAAGCTTGAGCGGAGGTATAACCAGAAATTTGAAGTTGATCCTTTGGTGAAGGATCTTCCCTATACATTTAGCATTGAAGGTGAGTCGCTTGCTGAAGTGATTCATCTAATTGAGCGGATTTCACCAGTCAAGGCACAGCAAGAAGGAAATGTTATCAAATTCAAGTATATGAAGCACTAAACTATTCAAAAAAAACAGGAAAGTGCGGGAACACTTTCCTGTGGTTAACTCTGTCATTGGTAGATGACAATTTTATAAACCTTTTAATTCAGTTTAAAATTATGAAAAAAAAATTAGGAATCTGGGGATTCTTGTCTCCATTTGTTAAATCTCAAACGGGAAGAATTATGCGGTTAACGTTTCTCTTTCTTCTGGCCGGGCTCCTGCAGGTAACTGCAAGTTCATTTGGTCAAAACACGAAGCTCAGTTTCGAGTTGCAAAATGTAGCGGTCCGGGAAGTGATGCAGGCCATCGAAACCCAAAGCAAATTTCGATTCGCCTATAGCTCTGAAATTATTGATTTGGAGCGAAAAGTGGATCTTTCGTTGAAAGATCAAAGTATTGACCAAACGCTGAAGGCTTTGTTTGAAGGTTCAGGAATTACTTATGAGGTATCCGACCGGTTAGTCATGCTTTATGGCAAGACGGACCGCTTGAATGCACAACAGCAAAATGTAACGATGACGGGTAAAGTCACCGACTCCTCAGGGGAACCGCTTCCAGGTGTAGCGGTGATCATTAAAGGAACTACCCAAGGCACCATTACCGACCTTGATGGAAATTATTCGATTTCAAATGTTCCCGTTACCGGCACTTTGGTGTTTTCGTTTGTGGGGATGAGGAGCCAGGAGATATCCGTTTCAGGGAAAAGTACAATCAATGTGGTGATGGCGGAAGATGCCATCGGGATTGAAGAAGTGGTTGCCATTGCTTATGGTACCCAGAAGAAAAGGGATATAACAGGTTCTGTACAAAATGTAAATGCAGAAGAACTACAAAGTATTCCTGTTGGTCAGTTTGCTCAAAAACTTCAAGGTCAGGTAGCAGGTGTTCAAATTAACCAAACAACAGGTCAGCCTGGAGAAGGAATGCTCTTTCGTATTCGGGGAGCAACTTCAATAAATGCTGACAATCAGCCCTTATTTGTAGTGGATGGCTTCCCCATTGTAGGGGGTATTAATAATATTAACCCCGATGAAATTCAATCTTATACGGTGTTGAAGGATGCTTCTGCGACTTCATTATATGGATCTAGAGCAGGGAACGGAGTTATTCTGATTACAACTAAACGGGCAAAAAAAGGGAGAACAGATTTCAATTTCAATGCTTATTATGGCGTTCAGAGCACTCCAGAGAGAGGTCGTCCGGATTTGATGAATGCGCGACAATTTGCACAATATCAAAAAGAATTCTTCGAAGATAAAATCCGTTACGAAGGATGGAAGAATGCTGATGGAGAGGCTGTTGTCCCTGTGCCATATCAAAATCCTTCACAGTATGGAGACGGGACTGATTGGTACGATGTGATGTTGCAGACTGCTCCAATTCAAAGCTATAGTTTAAGTGCGACGAGTCGGAAAGACAAGTTTGTTTCAGCTGTTGTCGGTTCTTATTTTAAACAGGACGGAGTTATGCTGAATACGAGTTTTGAACGCTTCTCATTAAGAGGAAATAGCGAATATTCGGTGAACGACCATATTAAAATTGGTTTTAATATAGCTCCTTCACTGCAAATCTCGGAGAACCAGAATACAGATGGGTTTCGCGAGATTATTGGAACAGCAGTTACCGTTTCTCCAATTTTAAGTCCATGGGATGAAAATGGCGACCTAAGATTGGAATTGAGTGCTCCGAACATGTTTGCACAGCCAAACTGGTATCGTGTTTTGACGGAGCAGGAAAATAAGCGGACTAAACTCCATTTGCTAACCAATTCATTTCTAGAGCTTGATATCATTGACGGACTGAAGTATAAGTTTCAGGCAGGAGTTGAACTGGAGAGTGAACATTTGAAATCATTTTCCCCATCTACAGTTGGAGGTAGATTAGGACAAGCGCCTCCTCAGCCTGCTGAAGGCGAATACAATACTGGTTATTATTATTCGTGGTTAATTGAAAACATTTTAACCTATTCAAAGAGTTTTGATAAACACAATGTCGAACTTTTGGCTGGTTATACATCCCAGAAATACCTATGGGAAGGTAGTGATCTTTCGGGTACAGATTATCCGGATGACGAAATTTCGTGGTTAGATGCTGCCGCAACAACAACTGGCGGTAGCAGAACAAGTGCTTGGACCATGCTTTCTTATATCAGTAGATTGAATTATAACTACGCGAATAAGTACTATTTTCAAGCAACTTTTCGCCGGGACGGTTCTTCCAGATTTGGAGCCAATAATAAATGGGCTACTTTTCCCTCATTCTCTGCTGGCTGGATTCTTTCAGAAGAAGATTTTTTTCAGAATATTAGTTCTAAGATAAACTATATGAAATTAAGAGCAAGCTACGGAATTACCGGAAATAATAATATTGGAAATTATTCACACATTGCCGGGGTTGCTGCTGCTAATTATGTATTCGGAGGAACGCTGCAAGCAGGCAAAGCGTTGACCGGATTAGGCAATTCTGAATTAACCTGGGAGGAAACAACTCAGTTTGATGTTGGTCTTGATTTGGGCTTTTTCAAAGATCGACTTTTTCTAAAATACGACTACTATAGAAAATCGACTGACAATTTACTTTACCAGTTAGATATTCCAATGGCTTCAGGATTCTCAAATGTTCAATACAACGTAGGACAAATCGATTTCTGGGGACATGAAATCTCGCTTGAGACGAAGAACATGGTTAATGATTTTAAATGGAGTACGAACATTAACCTCGCTTTCAACGAAAATGAAGTGAAGCAATTGGGAACAGAAGATGTTCCGATTGGTGGTTACGACAATGCAGGAGATATCAACCGTTTGGCTGTTGGAGAACCTGTCGGTGTATTTATGGGATATGTTTATGATGGCATATACATGACCGAGGAAGAATTTAATACACAGCCTAAACATGCTTCATCTGAGGTTGGTACTGTTAGAATGAAAGATATCAGCAGAGATGGAATAATTGATGAGAAAGACCGCACAATCATCGGTGATCCCAATCCGGATTTAGTCTTTGGTATCATGAATGAATTTTCTTACCGTAATTTTGATTTGAGCATTGTAATGAGCGGTGTTGTCGGTGGAGATATTATTGCTCGTTCGTATGAGAATACGAATAACCTGGATGGTGTTTTTAATGTTGAGACTAACGTTGCCGATCGCTGGAGGTCGTTGGAAAATCCTGGTGATGGAATTGTTCCCCGCACTAAGGCAGGAACAACCGAATTGTTCCGTTTTAACAATACACGATGGGTGTCTGACGGAACACATTTGGCCATTAAAAACGTGACTTTGGGATATACTCTTTCTCCTAAGAAATACATTAAACGAGCTCGGTTTTACTTGAGTGGACAGCAGCTTGCCATTATTACAAAGTACACGGGAGGAAATCCTGAAGTTAGTTCCGGTCTGAATTGGAATGGATTGGGTGTAGACAATACAGCCTATCCCGTACCAAGAACTTTTACAATTGGATGTAATCTAAACTTTTAATCAACTAATATGAAAAAAATAATATATACGGGAATCATAGCTTTAATGACTATTTCCTGCTCAGATTCGTTTTTGGAACTAGCGCCTGAGTCGTATACAAATTCTTCTGGCTTTTATAAAACAGAGAGTCACTTTGAAATGGCAGTCACAGGAACCTATGAATCACTTCGGTCGATAACAAACGACCGTGGACGGTGGTTACTGACTGATCAGCGTTCAGATAATGCCCACTATGATTATTATGCCGCAAACCGTGGCACCGGATCAGCAGTCTCTTTAGAGCACATTGCCGATTTTATTGACGAAGAAGATAACCGTCATGCAAACAATTTTTATTACAATTGCTACGAAGGAATTTCAAGAGCAAATACAATTCTTGATCGCATTGAAGGAGTTGAATTAGATGCTGATTTCGAAGCTTCAGTAATCGGGGAAGCAAAATTTTTAAGAGCGTTCTTTTATTTCGACCTTGTTCGCCTTTATGGCGGTGTGCCACTTTACTTAAATGAAGTGCAAACAGCTGATGAAGCTTTTTTACCGCGTGCTTCTGTTGAGGAGGTTTACGCTCAGATTGAATCAGATGTGACTGATGCAATCTCTAAACTTGATGCTCCTTCGTTTCCACAGGATGGAAGAGCAACACAGGGAGCCGCCAGGATGTTGTTAGCCAAGGTTTTAATGACCAAGCCATCACGTGATTTTGCAGGGGCTGAAACTCAACTACGCGAAATTATGAAAATGGGGTACGATTTGCTTCCTGATTATGCGGATATTTATGATCCGGCAAATAAAAACCATCGGGAGTCAATTTTTGAGGTGCAATATCAGGAAGGCGATCAGGGACAAGAAAGTAATTTTGCTTATCGTTTCTTCCCAAAAACAGGGAATGACCTTCTTGTTACCGGACTTGGTTCAAACATTCTTACCCGTGGTGGATGGAATATGCCGACACAGGAAATGGTTGATTCGTATGGCGAAGGAGATGAAAGATTGGCCAAATCAATAGCCGTTGCCGTTGGTTCGGCTGATGGAAATGGAATGATTGTCATTGAAGATGTATTAAATCCGGAAGATGCGGCAATTGATAATTATCAGCTGAAACGGTATTTCGTTAAGAAGTACCTTCATCCGCATTCAAAACCCTATAATATGGATGAAAACTGGCCATTTTACCGTTATGCCGATGCTTTGTTAATGCTATCTGAATGCTTGTTGGAACAAAGCAAAGGTGATCAAGGTCTGCCCTATTTAAATGAAGTCAGGTCGAGAGCTGGGTTAGAACCTGTAGGCACATTGACAGATGATGTAATTGCCAACGAGCGGCGTCATGAACTGGCTTTTGAAGCTCATCGTTGGTTTGATTTACTAAGAACCGATAAAGCGATAGAAGTTATGACAGCTTTTGGAGAACGTACAAAAGCGATGTATCCCTACTTGCAAGACCGGACATATGATATCTCATCAGATAAATTATTGTATGCGATACCATATCGAGAAATGCAGCTAAACGACGAACTGGAACAAAATCCGGGGTATTGAGTTTCACGAAAAATAAGAGATTCTGCAAAAGTAACTTTAAGAATAAAATTACTTTTGCAGAATCTTTAACAACGACCTAAATAAGTTATGCAACGATTGAACTAAACGTTTTAAAACATGTATGTAGAAGCTGTTAAGGCATATAGCCGGAATAGTTGAAAACGTTTTCATAAAGTGTCCTGTTTTTTCTACTTTTGGTGGTTAGAATTACAATTATCAAGAATTGTCTTCTTGGTTGAATGATAATCAAACGTGAAATATGAAATCAAAAAATCGAATATTGTTTTTTTTAGGAGTGCTAATTCTTCTATTCTCAAATTATAGTTATGCCCAAATTCAAATCCGGAATTTAACCTGTGAGCATTTAACCAATCCACTGGCCATTGATGTGCTAGAACCTCGTTTGAGCTGGCAATTAGCTGGCAATGAACGTGGGATTGAGCAAATGGCATATCAGGTTATTGTTGCTTCTACAAAGGAGAAACTGAATGACAATGAGGGTGACTTGTGGAATTCAGGAAAAGTGGAGTCCGATCAATCTATCAATGTTGTTTATGATGGCGTTGAATTGAAAAGCAAGATGGATTGCTTTTGGAAGGTAAAAGTATGGACCAATAAAGGCGAATCTTCTTGGAGTGAGACTGCCAATTGGTCAATCGGCTTACTTTTTTATAACCAATGGTGGGGACGATGGATTGGATTCGACCGCCCTTTCCCCTGGGATGATGACAGCTTTCATTCACGGCTTTCAGCACGATATCTCAGAAAGGAGTTTGAAGTAACGAAACCGATTAAACAGGCGAAAGTCTATCTGATGGGCTTAGGACTCTACGAGTTGTATTTCAATGGCCAAAAGATTGGCGATCAGGTATTGGCTCCGGTTCCAACCGATTACGATGAAAATGTCAAATATAATGTGTTTGATGTGACTGAGCAGTTGAAATCAGGCGATAATGCTGTTGGTGTTATTCTCGGAAATGGACGTTATTATACCATGCGTCAGCATTACAAACCGTATAAAATCAAGAATTTTGGATTCCCGAAGTTGATGTTTCATATGGAAATTGAATATGAGGATGGCACGAAAGCTTACGTTCTTTCAAACAATAGCTGGAAAGGAACTGCTGATGGACCAATTTTGTCGAATAACGAATACGATGGCGAAGAATACGACGCCCGCAAAGAAATGCCAGGTTGGAATAAGGTTGGCTTTGATGATAAAGATTGGCTGGAGCCTGAATATGTGCAAGTGCCAAACGGAACATTTGAAGCCCAAATGACTCCCAATATGAAGGTAATGGAGAGTATTAAGCCCGTTTCTGTGACTATGATTGGAGAAGATCGATATATTCTGGATTTGGGGCAAAATATCGCTGGTTGGATGAAAATGACTGTTCAGGGAGACGCTGGCGACACGGTTCAACTTCGATTTGCCGAGGTACTGCAAGATAATGGTGAACTGTTTACCGAAAACCTACGCGATGCAAAAGCTACTGATATTTATATCTTAAAAGGTGGTGATAAAGAAACCTGGGAACCTCGTTTTGTTTATCATGGTTTTCAGTTTGTTGAAATAACGGGCTACCCGGGAGTGCCAACGGTTGATGATTTTGTAGGGCAAGTGGTTTACGATGAAATGGAAACCACAGGTACTTTCGAAACTTCAAACCCGATTATCAATCAAGTATTTAAAAATGCTTATTGGGGAATTCGTGGTAATTATAAAGGCATGCCGATTGATTGCCCTCAACGAAATGAGCGTCAGCCATGGTTGGGAGATCGTTCCACCGGTTGTTATGGGGAGAGTTTTATTTTCGGAAATGAGATGCTTTACTCCAAATGGCTTGATGATATTGGCTATTCGCAGAAGGAAAATGGTGCGATCAGCGATGTTGTTCCGAACTTTTGGCGTTACTACTCTGATAACATGACCTGGCCGGGAACCTACCTGATGGTGGCTGATATGCTTCACCGACAATACGCCGATGTTCGTCCGATTAAGGAGCATTACCAGTCGATGAAAAAATGGATGGATTATATGAAAGACCGCTATATGAATGAGGATTACATTGTTACTCAGGATCGTTACGGTGATTGGTGTGTGCCACCTGTTACAATTGAAGCTGGCCGTGGGAAAAGCGCTGATAAAAAGCACCCTCGGGAGTTGATTTCAACCGCTTACTATTATTACTACCTCGGCTTGATGGAAAAATTTGCACTTCTCTCTGGAAACGGACGCGATGTTGCTAAATTTCGAGAGCTGGCTCAACATATTAAAGAAGGGTTCAATCAAAAATTCTATTTGACAGAAAAGGCTGGCTACGGCGAAAATAAATTAACCGACAACCTGTTGGCGCTTCAAATGGGGCTTGTTCCCGAAGAAAATCATGAGGCTGTTTTTAACACCATTGTCGATATTATTCTGAATAAAAATAATGGACATTTAAGTACGGGATTGATCGGAACACAGTGGTTGATGCGAACACTAACAGAAAACGGAAGAGCCGATATTGCCTATCAGCTAGCTACAAATACCACTTATCCCAGCTGGGGATACATGATTGAAAATGGGGCGACAGCCATTTGGGAACTCTGGAATGGAAACACAGCAGCACCACATATGAATTCGTACAACCACGTGATGATGTTGGGCGATTTGATTATTTGGGATTATGAGCATTTAGCAGGAATTAAATCAAGTACCGAGGATTCTGGTTTTAAGGAAATTGTGATGAAGCCTGAATTTGTTGAGGGATTGGATTTTGTGAATGCGAGCTATCAATCCGTTTATGGTGAAATTAGCAGCGAATGGCAAAAGGATAGATTGACAATTGAATGGAAACTGACTGTGCCTGCCAATACCATAGCCAAAGTTTATATTCCGGCAAAATCGGCTGCCGACATTACCGAAAGCGGTGTCGAACTATATCAGGCTAAAGGGGTGAATTATCAGTACCAGGAAGGAGATCGCGCATTACTTGAAGTTGGATCGGGGGAGTATCATTTTCAGTTTAAACGATAAGGTTTACAGGCAATTGGTTACCTAAATTCTTTCCGATACTCCGACGGTGTTTTTCCCATTATCTTTTTAAAATAGTGGTTAAAGTTCGCCAGATTGTTGTATCCGCAATCGTAGCCAATTTCAGTAATTTGTTTTTCGGTTTCGGCTAACATTTTGGCGGCATAGCCAATCCTGATTTTGATGACGTATTCCATAAAGGTGAGATGGGTTTTCTTTTTAAAAAAACGACAAAACGAGCCGGGAGCCATATTGAGTAACGAGGCAACTTCATTCAACTTAATTTCCTCCTGAATGTGTTGAAATACGTATTCGTAGATTTTGTTGATTTGGTTGAAGTCTTTGTCGAATGCGGTGTTCGAAATGGGCTGCTGCGAGAGGTACTCTCGTTTGTCACATTCAATTAATAAATTGAAAATACGTAATAAACTAATATAGCTATTCAATCCTTGTTGAGTCGTTAGCTCTTTTAAAATTGACTTGATCTTTGGGATTCGTGAACCATAAAAAAAGATGCCCGCTTCGGCTTGTTTCAATAGATCGACAATTTTTTCGAGTTCAGGCTTATTAAAGAAATCAGAAGAAATTAAATTTTCATAAAAATGAATGACAATGCATTTGGGTGGTTCCTGTTTGGTGGTTTTTAGTATTTCCCAGCAGTGGGGCAGGTTGGGGCCTAGTAGCACCAAGTCGTTTCGCTCAAAACTGGAAATGTTGTTGCCGACAATTCTTTTACCGACTCCTGACAGAATGAAATTCAGCTCAAAGTTTTTATGTGAATGGACACGAGGAGAGTTCTTTGTCAACTCCATCTCACGAGTGATGAAGGAATGCTGATGGGGAACATATATTTTTTCAAAAACGTATTCCATTTGTTAAATATTGACAATAATTTATTGAATGTATGAAAATATAAAATATAAAGGTGAAAATACAATGTAAATACGTTAAGATTTGATTGAAGATAATTAGCCGGATTTTATTTCTTTGTTTAGAGAGGAAGTCCATTTGTAAATGATAAGTTTTAAATGAAAAATTGTAAAACCATGAAAAAAAATAGTGTACTAGTTGTTCTCCTTAGCTTTATAGTTGTATTTGCCGGGTGTACTTCCCAAAAGGAGCGTACCTTCAAAGAAGGTATCGTTTTGGAAGAGTTTATTTACGAAACTGCACCGTTCCCCTCGAGCCATGCCGGAACTATTGTTGAAACCACCGATGGAACATTGGTTACCTCGTGGTTCGGTGGAACCTACGAACGCGACCCTGATGTTTGTATTTATGTAAGCCGAAAAGTTGATGGCGAGTGGACAGAACCTGAAAATGTAGCAGATGGTATTCAGAACGATACGCTTCGTTATCCAACCTGGAATCCGGTGTTGTTTCAGGTACCCAATGGCGAATTACAGCTCTACTATAAAATTGGCGCACACCCTAATAATTGGAAAGGATGGATGAAAACTTCGGAAGATGGAGGTGTGACTTGGTCGGAAGCGATAGCATTGCCGGATGGTATTATTGGGCCGGTAAAAAACAAACCGGTGTTAATTGATGGCAAGATCATCAGTCCGACGAGTACCGAGGAAGATGGCTGGCGAGTATACTTTGAGATTTCGGATGATCTCGGAAAAACCTGGCGTAAAACAGAGCTCATCAACGATGGCTATGATATTATTGCTATTCAACCCAGTATATTGGAATATTCTGACGGACGATTGCAGGCGTTGACTCGAAGTAAAAACCGGGCTATTCTGCAGTCCTGGTCTGATGATCGGGGCGAAACCTGGTCGGAGATGACCAAAACTTCGTTGCCACAGAACAACTCGGGAACCGATGCCGTAACACTTGCCGATGGTAGACAATTGTTGGTTTATAACCATGTATTGCCTCCCGACGAAAAGGTAAAAGGCGGACGTTCACCGCTTAATGTTGCTGTAACTCAAGATGGCGAACATTGGATGGCAGCGCTTGAATTGGAAAATGAACCGGAACAACGTTTTTCGTATCCGGCGGTTATTCAAACCAACGATGGAATGATTCACATTTTGTACACCTGGAAACGAGTTAAAATGAAACATGTGGTTGTCGATCCATCTAAAATGGAACTCACTCCAATTGTTGATGGGCAATGGCCTGAAAAATCAGAATAATAATAACTACTAAGAATATTTTTTTGAGTGAAATTAATTTCGACTTCATTTAATACAAATTGCATAAAGTATATGAAACCAAATTTTCCGATGCCATTAAAAGGAATAGTTCCTCCGTTGGTAACTCCTTTGATTGATAATGACACACTAGATGTTGACGGGCTGGAACGCCTGATTGAACGGACAATTGCAGGCGGTATACATGGGCTTTTTTTGTTGGGAACAACGGGAGAATTTGCCAGTTTATCGTACAAAATACGTGAAGAGTTGATTGAACGAAGCTGCAAGCTGGTCAACGGGCGAGTGCCTGTTTTGGTCGGCATTTCGGATTCAGCTTTCACCGAAAGTTTAAACTTGGCCAACAAGGCTGCGGAGTATGGTGCTGATGCAGTTGTGATTACTCCTCCTTATTATTTTAGCGCTAGCCAACCCGAGCTGTTGGAATATCTGGAGCGAATTATGCTGCACATGCCGCTTCCTTTATTCATTTATAATATGCCGGTGCACACAAAGGTTTCGTTTGCTCCCGAAACGGTAAAGGCAGCAGCCAATATTCCCGGAATTATTGGGATGAAGGACAGTTCTGCAAACCTGGCGTATTTCAATCAAATTAGCCATCTGTTGCAGGACCGTCCTGACTTTACGTTCATGGTTGGTCCTGAGGAGATCATGTCTCAGTTTGTTCTTTTAGGTGGTCATGGTGGTGTGAATGGCGGTGCAAATATGTTCCCTAAATTGTATGTCGATTTATACAATGCCTCTGCAGCTCGCGATTTCGATAAAATTATTCCGCTTCAGCAAAAGGTAATGCAAATTAGTAGTACTATTTATAGTGTTGGGCAGTATGGCTCCAGTTACCTGAAAGGCTTGAAATGTGCGCTATCTGTAATGGGCGTTTGCAGTGATTTTATGGCGGAGCCATTTCATAAATTCAATGCTCCTGAACGTAAAAAAATTGAAAAAGCATTGGATGAGCTAAATTACAAAGAGCTCTTGTAATCATGAAATAGCAAGGAAGACAATTGGAGCAATCGATACTTCAGTTGTCTCCCCTGTTTTCTATTATCGCAACAGCTGTAATCGGGAAACTGTTTGGATGTGTTCATCCGGTATTATTAAACCTAACATAGTTGATAACCGAACTAATAAAACAAATTGAATGAGTACGATTGACGTCATTATTTTTATTGCTTACCTCGTTGGAATAGTCTTATTCGGAAGTTCTTTTTATAAGAAGAATAAATC
The DNA here is from genome assembly GCF_055140945.1 of Sunxiuqinia sp. NCBI lineage: Bacteria > Pseudomonadati > Bacteroidota > Bacteroidia > Marinilabiliales > Prolixibacteraceae > Sunxiuqinia > Sunxiuqinia sp. The sequence continues at coordinate 31,675 of NZ_JBSQYS010000021.1, read as the reverse complement.
ATCATCGGCATTTACTTTGGGTAATCAATCGATTCCAGGGTGGGTGATAGCACTGTCGATATTTGCCACTTTTGTGAGTAGTATTAGCTATTTGGCATTGCCCGGTCAGGCTTATTTAACCAACTGGAACGCCTTTGCATTCAGCCTGTCTATTCCATTTGCTTCGTACATGGCGGTTCGATTTTTTGTGCCGCTCTATCGCTCTATCAATAGTCCATCGGCCTACACTTATTTGGAGAAGCGTTTTGGGCCATGGGCAAAAAACTATGTTTCGGTTATGTATTTGCTCACCCAGTTGATGCGGGCCGGAACGATTTTGTTTTTGTTAGGTATTATGCTGCATACATTGCTTGATTGGGATATTTCAACCATTATTATTGTTACCGGATTTAGTGTTATGGTTTATTCCCTGCTTGGTGGTATTCAGGCTGTGGTTTGGACTGACGCGATTCAGGCAATTATTTTAATTGTTGGCGCGATTGTGTGCATTCTCACGTTGATGTTTTCGATGCCCGAAGGTCCGGGACAAGTTTTTGAAATTGCAGCGGCAAATGATAAGTTCAGCCTCGGAAGTTTTGGAGCCAGTTTAAATAGTTCCACTTTTTGGGTGGTGTTGATTTACGGTATTTTTATCAACCTACAGAACTATGGAATTGACCAAAATTACATTCAGCGTTATATGACTTCAAGTTCTGAAAAAGAAGCTAAAAAATCGGCATTGTATGGAGGTTTACTTTATGTGCCTGTATCTGCCATGTTTCTATTTATCGGATCTGCACTATACAGTTTTTACACCGCACAACCCGGATTGATTGATCCGAATATTCAGGCTGATAAAGTTTTTCCTCAGTTTATTGTCAATCAACTTCCAAACGGGTTAACCGGATTTTTGATTGCATCGGTTTTTGCAGCCGGAATGAGTACAATCTCAACCAGCATTAATAGCTCGGCAACCGTAATTTTAACCGACTATTTTAAGATTGACGGTAACTCGGGTGATGATAAACGCTCGATGCGAATTCTGTATTTGGCATCGTTTATTTTCAGCACCTTGAGTATCGGTGTTGCCATCGCAATGATCAATGTTCAGAGTGCGCTGGATGCGTGGTGGAAATTGGCCTCAATCTTTAGTGGAGGCATGCTGGGATTGTTTCTGCTTGGATACCTTTCGAAAAAGCTTACCAGCTTATCAGCTTTTATTGGAGTGATTGCCGGAGTTGTTGTAATTGGTTGGATGAGCCTTTCGCCCATCTTTTTCCCAGGCACTTCTCTGGAACCATATACCAGCCCATTCCACAGTTATTTATCAATCGTGTTTGGTACTGTAGCGATTTTTATTGTGGGATTTTTAATAGGAGTATTTGTTAATAAAAAGGTGATTACTGAGAAGACAAATTTGTAATGATCTGATTGTTTGTAGTGAGTTGTTATTTCTTAAACGCAGTGGTGTTTTTTCGATATCGGCAAGCAGATGTCTCAGAAGAAATAGATTTGAGACTGTTAAAAAATGTTAATTCAGATTGTTTTGTTTTAATCCATTTTTTATACTTTGCATTCCTAAAAAAGCTTGGATGTCAGATTTTGATCATATTTTTAGAAAATATCACAATTCACTCTATTTGTATGCTAATAAATTCGTTCGTAACGAAAGTATTTCTTTAGATATTGTACAAGATGTGTTTGCCTCGATATGGGAAAAGGGAAAGCTTGAATTGCATGATGAGCACCTGAAAGCTTATTTGTTTAATGCTGTTAAAAACAGTTGTTTCAACTATTTGAAACATGAGAGAGTGGTGCAGGATCATCAACAAAGGCATATTGAAAGAATTATGCAACTCGAACAGAAATATTACAAAAGCGGTGAACAGTCTTTAATTGAAAAAGAAAACCTGGACAAAATTTATAAGGCCATTAATGCTTTATCCGTTATCAATCGCGAAGTTATTGAGCTAAGTAGATTCGAAGGATTGAGAAACAAAGAAATTGCTAAAAAACTTAAGCTACCTGTTCGCACTGTTGAGACTCGATTATTTCGTGCGCTTTCCGAATTGAAAGAAAAATTGTCAAAAAACAATCTTCGTATTTTGTTGAATATTTGCGCGTTAATAAAAAGTTAAGTTTTTTTTGAATTTTGATGACGTAATTTCCCATCCTTGGTTGTGTTAGTAGTAAATGATGAAAATTTAATCATGACTACAGTAAATTCATCCGAAATACAACAAATGATCTCAAGGTACCTTAATGGAGATCTTTCGCGCACCGAACAAGAAAAATTAGTTAACTGGATTAAGGACAGTCCCAAAAATCAGAGACTGTTTTTTGAGCTGAAAGACGTTTGGGATGCAAGCCACAAAGGCTCCAATGAAAAGGTAAATGAACAGCTTTTAAAATTTTATCGAAAGCAAGCAACTCAAAAAAGAACAAAGTCAATATCTTCATGGAAGTCTGTTATTGCTGTTGCTGCCATTTTAGTATTTGGCTTAGTGATTGGAAGTGTGATGCAAATGCAATTTGGACAGGATAACAGTCAGTTGGAATCGTTTTATGTGCCCAAAGGCAGCCGTTCCGAAGTTACTTTAGCTGATGGCACGAAAGTTAATCTGAACTCAAACAGCTATCTTAAATTTGACACCCATTTTTCAAAAAATAATCGAATTGTGCACCTGGAAGGCGAGGCATATTTCGAAGTCAAATCAGACAAAAATCATCCATTCACCGTTCAAACCAATAATTTTGATATTGTAGTTACCGGCACCAAATTCAATGTAAGTAACTATCATGATGACCAGTTAATCGGCGCTACACTTGCCGAGGGTAAAATAGAACTGTTTACGGACGATCATCAACAATTTGAAATAAAGCCAGGTGAAAAAATATCTTTAGACAGAAAGACTAACCATTATGAATTGAATGACGCAGACGTTGAATCGGAAACAGCCTGGATAGATAATGAATTTATATTTAAAGAAATTCCTTTTCCCGACTTGATTAAACGGTTGGAAAGATGGTACGATGTTCGCATTTCATACAGCGGCAACGAATTGAATGAGATGATGTATTCCGGAAGTTTTAAAAACCAGGAAACAATCTGGCAAGTGCTGGATGCATTGAAACTGACTAGTCCAATTGATTACGAAAAAATAAGTTTTAGAAAGTTTGAACTAAACTATAAGCCTATGTAAAAAAATAAAGGCAGCGTGTCGCCACAACACGCTACCTAAATCAAAAAAACAATCAAGTTTTTAATTGTCTAAACATTTCAAATTTATGAAAAAAAAACGAAACAATGGGAGGATTGGCTCCAGTGCTGACGTCCCAAAAATCTATCGAATTATGAAGTTAACTTGCTTCTTTATTTTAGTAGCATTGCTTCAGGTTTCAGCTGCTACTTATTCGCAAAACACGAAACTAAGTATCGAAGGAAAGAATCTCTCAATCGAGAAAATATTGGGACAGATTGAAGATCAGTCTGAGTATTCATTTTTCTACAACAACAAGGAAGTCGATTTGTCAAAAATTGTAACTGTTGATATTAAGGACAAAGAAATTGATGAGGTTCTTGGTATGTTGATGAATGAAGCCGGCTTGGATTATACGTTGAATAATAAGCTAATCATTATTCATCAAAACGAAAAGGGAAAATTCTCCAACCTTTCGGTACAACAAGCCATTAAGGTGAGCGGAACAATAACCAACGAAGGGGGAGAGCCTATTCCCGGAGCAACAGTTGTTGTTAAGGGTACAACGGTGGGTACTATTGCTGATTTTGAGGGTTACTATACTCTTGGTGATGTTCCGGCTGACGGAACGTTGGTTTATTCTTTTGTAGGAATGAAATCTCAGGAGGTTCCGGTTCAAGGTCGACAAACGATCAATGTGGCAATGCAAGAAGAAACGATTGGCCTCGAGGAAGTTGTGGCTGTCGGTTATGGAACAATCAAGAAACGTGATTTAACCGGATCAGTAGGAAGTGTTGATTCTGAAACGCTAGTTGAAAAAGGAACAACAAGCCCAATGGAAGCCATTCAGGGAAGTCTTGCGGGGGTGCAAATTACTTCTTCTACCGGACGTATTGGCGATGGTTTTGATATCACCATCCGTGGAAAGAACTCCATGAGTGCTGATGCAAAACCATTGTATGTTGTTGATGGTGTGCCAACTGATGGAATTGACTTTTTGAACCCACAAGATATTGCTCGCGTCGATGTTTTGAAAGATGCTTCCTCAACGGCTATTTATGGATCTCGTGGTTCGAATGGTGTTGTTATTGTTACAACAAAAAGTGGCGGAGATGTAAAGAAAGATGTTTCTGTTTCTTACAGTGGATACTATGGTATTCGAAAAGCGGCTCGTTTACCTGAAATGATGAGCGGCGAAAAATGGTGGTATTATCACCAGTCGGCCTACCTCGCAACCGCCAAGACTGATCCGGTAACAGGAACGGTTACTGAAGCTACTTTGCAAGATGCCGTTGGTGCTGGAGGAAATAATAACTTGTTGTACGAACGTGCTGCAAGAAATGAAACAACTGATTGGTATGATGTTGTGTTGAAGGATGGGCAGCAACAAAATCATTATGTAGCCATTTCAGGAAAAACCAATAACAAGTTGGGGTATACATTTGGTATTGGTTATCAAAATGAAGAAGGAAATATCCAGAACGAATCAATTGATAAGTACTCATTTAAAATGAGTGTGAATCAGGATATTAGTGAGAAAGTAGATTTCGGTACTAATTTTTCTGCTTCGTTAACCGAACAGGAAATGGGAAGTGAATTCGCTATGCGTGAGGCCTTCCGCTTAAATCCATTTTTATCACCAGTTGATTCGGTAGGCAACTTGTATCCACAGCCAGGAAAATACAAAGATGCAGATGGCAATTGGTTGATTAACAAGACAAGTACATTTAATCCGGTATTGGAAATACAAAACTCCACCAACAATGTACGTCGCTGGAATGGAGTTGGAAATACTTACCTATCATACATGCCAATTGAATGGTTGACCTTAAAAAGTAGTTTTTCGTTTAATTACGATGCTAATCGCCAGGGACAAGCGTGGGGAGCATTAACCAACAATGGAATTTCAAACAATAACTTACCGTCAGCTCAACGCGACACGTATGAGAATTTTAGTTATACCTGGGATAATCAGTTCAATATTGAACGTAAATACGATAAACATTCTTTTAACTTATTAGGAGTGCAAAGTTTTTACTCAAGCGTCACTGAAACTTCAATGATGTATTCCAAATACATGCCTTTTGAAACAACATTCCATAACTTAGGGTCCGGTGAGCAAGGAACATACAATATCAGTTCTGCTTATATCAAACAAACCTTGACCTCGTATTCTTTCCGATTAAACTACTCTTACAACGATCGGCTGTTAATTACCTTATCCAATCGTTGGGATGGATCGTCTCTTCTTTCTGAAGGGAACAAATGGGAGTCTTTCCCATCAGGAGCTATCGCATGGCGTGTTAGCGAAGAGCCATTTCTCGCAAATTCGGATTTAATATCAAATTTGAAAGCCAGAGTTAGTTACGGTTTTACAGGAAATAACATTGTATCGCCTTATGCAACTTCAAATACACTGGATCGCCAGATGTACTATGACTATTTCGGTTCAGCGGCTAATGGATGGTTGCCTCAAACAATAGCAAATAGTAAATTGACATGGGAAAAAACCAGCGAGATAAATGTTGGTGTTGACTTTGGCCTTTTCAGTAACAGTCAGGTTTACGGATCGATCGACGTGTATAATCGGTTGTCTGATGATTTGTTAATGCCTCAACAGTTACCAAAGGAATCTGGATGGAACGAGATGGATGCCAATGTTGGATCAGTTCGAAATAGAGGTATTGAGGTTGCGTTAACAACGGTTAATATCGACAAGAATGATTTTTACTGGAAAACCTCATTTACCTTCACGTCTAATAAAAACACCATTGAATCACTTTATGGACAGGATAAAGTCGATGATGTTGGTAATGGATGGTTTATTGGTGAGTCGGTCGATGCTCAATACAATTATAAGTTTGATGGAATCTGGCAAGCCAGTGAGGCCGCTGAAGCCGCCATATACGGACAATCAGAAGGTCAGGCGAAAGTTGTAGACGTTAATAATAACGATGATATTGATCCCGCTGATGACCGTATGATCCTGGGGTCTTCTGATCCCTCGTGGTCAGCAAGTATGAACTCAAGTTTGAGTTATAAGAATTTTGATTTTTCGTTTTCATTATATGGCAACCAAGGTGTATTCGTTAACAGTGGTTTCCACAGTAACTTTGTTGATGTTCGCGACCGTGGACGTAATAAATTAGATATTGCTGATTGGTATATCCCTGCAAATGACGCTGGTCTTCCAGCCCAGGTATCGAACGAGTATCCACAACCTCGTAATGCCGGGACATACTGGAGAAATGATGGTGTTGGATACTATCGCGATGCTTCTTTTGTTAAAATTAAGAACATTGCTTTGGGCTATTCTTTAAAACCTCAACTAGCTGAAGAATTGCATATGAAAAGCTGCCGGATTTATATGAATATTTTAAATCCGTTTGTATTTACATCCTATGACGGTTATGACCCTGAATGGGCAGGTGCTTCCTACAATGATGGGGGAGTAGGCTCCGTAATTTATCAAATTGGTGTAAATGTTAACTTTTAAGAATTTTTGATATGAAAAAAATAATAATATTTCTCGGAATAATTGGATTGATTTTCACTTCATGTACAGACTATATTGAAGAGGAAAACCTTTCAAGTGTAAATGCCGCAGACTTTTATTCCACCTCGGAAGGTTTTGAGTCGCTGGTAAATGCAAATTACTCCTACTTAAGGGAGATCTATGGAAATGATGCATTCCTTTTTTGTGATGGAACAGATTTATATGGAATTGGTCGGGACCCCGGTGTTATTGAAATAGCAACCTATTCAGAGTTGAATCCTTCAACTGATGGAGTCGAATTGTTGTATAATAATTGCTATGAGGCTATTCAAATTGCCAACATGGCTCTATTCTACTCTGATAAAACGGAAAGCTACAGTGATTTAAACAAGCGTATCGGTGAAATTAAATATTTACGTGCGAATGCCTATTTCCTATTAGTGCAAACATATGGTGGTGTTAGTCTGGTTACAAACTATATAGCAGAACCAGAACTGGCCTTTGACAGGAGCACTGCAGACCAAATTTACGAATTCATCATCGTAGAACTCGAAGATGCATTGAATGCCGTTGATGCCGGATCGTACACTGGCAGGGTGAATAAGCGTGCTGTTCAGCATTTGTTGACAAAGGTACATTTGACCCGTGGCTACGAAAGCTATGGTGCTGCAGATGATTTTAGCAAGGCTGCCGCTTATGCAGATGCTGCAATAGGCGGGCAAACGCTTACCATTCCTTTCGAAGAACTTTGGACTCCTGGTAATGAAGGGAATGAGGAAGTTGTTTTCTCTGTTCAGTTCGATCCTTCTTCAATTGCTACTGATCCAACAGGTTTGGGTCATAAACAATGTAATTACTTCAGCTCGTATCTGGGAGGTTCAGAAGTTGCGGGAGATGCGCCATACAGAACATACAATCTTTGTCCGACACAGTTTACAATAGACTTGTTTACACAGGATGACGAGCGTTGGGCTGCTTCATTTATGGTAGAACTTTACAATCGATACTATGATTATTACGATGTAGAAGACCACAGTGGATTGAGTGTAAGAGATTATTATGTACCTAGATGGATGACAAGCGTTGAACTGGATGCCTACATTGCGGCTCACCCTGAAGCAACGATTCATCCATATGGAGAATATGTACCTTCAGTGAGTCGCAGTACCGACTATGCAACAATTCCACTTAAAAAGTTTGACGATCCAAAATCAGCTTTTGGTGGTAATGGCGATGGAAGAGTTGGAACACGTGATATTATCCTTTCGCGTTTAGGAGATACTTACTTATTGGCAGCGGAAGCTTATCTGAAGGCTGGCTCGCCTGGTACTGCTGTTGATAGAGTCAACGAAGTACGTCAACGCGCTGGAGTGCCCGATATAACAAGTTCAGATTTGGATATTGATTTTATTCTCGATGAACGTGGTCGCGAATTATTGGGTGAATATCACCGTTGGTTCGACCTAAAACGTACCGGAAAACTTGTAGAGAGAGCATCCGCTCATAATTATATGATCGAAGCCTCTAACTTCACAGGAGCTAATGGGGAGTTAAAAATCCTAAGACCTATTCCTCAGGAAGCAATTGATTTGAACCAAAATAAAGATTTTAGTCAAAATCCTGCATACAACTAGTCTGTAAATTCAAATACCGAAGATCAATTGATCTTCGGTATTTCCCACCTAACGAATCTATAAATACGATACTTATGAATAAAATATTATCCTATCTGATTGTCATACTATTTATTTCGTGCAACTCGAAGCCGAAGAAAGAAACCCAAACGAATGCAGCGGAAAAGGAAAAGTGGTCGGTTCGTATGGCCAATTCCGTAATGCACACGAGCGACACCTTATTATATTTTGAAAAAATTAATAACCCCGCTCGCAACTATAAAGACGGAGATTGGGATTACGACGTTGGTTATATGGGATCAGCGATTGCAAGACTTGGGAATATTGATCCTAAATATTCCAAATACCTGGCAGATTACATCAACTATTTTATACAGGAAGATGGCACAGTGAAAGGTTATGAGAAAGAAGAATACAACATTGACCGTGTTAACCCAGCTAAAAATTTGTTCAGTTTATATCAAAAAACCGGAGAAGAAAAATATAAAATCGCATTGGAGCAATTTGTTGATCAAATGCGTACACATCCGAAAACCAGCGACGGCGGTTTTTGGCATAAAAAAATATACCCTCATCAAATGTGGTTGGATGGTTTGTATATGGCTTCACCCTTTTTAGCTCAGTACGCCAAAGAATTTGATCAACCCGAATGGTTTGATGTGGTGGCTCACCAAATACTTTTAGTTTACGAAAAAACATATGATCCTGAAACCGGGCTTTTGTATCACGCCCAGGATGAAAGTAAAGAACAGGCATGGGCTGATCCAAAAACGGGCCGATCGTCGTATTTCTGGGGGCGATCAATTGGTTGGTATTTGATGGCCATTGTGGACGTGTTAGATTATTTGCCGGAAGATCATCCCGAAAGAGATCAGATTATAAAAATATTTCAACAGACAGTTGATGCTGTGTTGAAAGTGCGCTACCCGGAGGCAGGTGTCTGGTACCAGATTATGGACTTACCTAACCGTGAAGGCAATTACAAAGAAGGCTCGTGTACGGCGATGTTTACTTATTCGATTGCTAAAGGAGCAAAGAATGGCTACCTGGATGAAAGTTATCTGGATGTTGCCAATGATTGTTTCGATGATATGGTTGACGTATTCATTACTGAAGATGAAGATGGCTACATCAAAATGCAAAATATTTGTGGAGGTGCCGGCCTGGGCGGAAATCCATACCGTGATGGCAGTTTCGAGTATTATGTAACCGAAGATATTGTCGTTAATGATTGCAAAGGAGTCGCCCCTTTTATTGATGCAGCGATTGAATTAGATCGATAAGGATTAAATAAGAGTAAATATGGATCCTATCATTATTATCCTGACAGGCACAGTTGTTGTCTTGTTCTGCATCATTGTGCTCAAATTGCACGCTGTGGTGTCGCTGCTCCTTGCTGCTTTGGTAACCGGCTTGCTTACCTCTCCCGACTTGATATACGGCTATGCAACCCATAGCGGAATGACGAACCAAGAGGCTCAGGAATTCTCGAATTTGGTTATCGGAAAACGTCTGGCAAATGCTTTTGGAAATACGTCAGCTAAAATTGGAATTTTGATTGCGCTTGCCTCAATACTTGGGACAGCACTAATGCGAAGCGGAGGAGCCGAGCGAATTGTGAGGGGAGTATTGAGTTTATTCGGTAAAAAAAGAACTTCTCTGGCGTTGTTAAGTGGAAGTTTTACTCTGGCTATTCCGGTATTTTTTGACACCGTTTTCTATTTAATGATTCCGATTGTGAAATCGATGAGTATTCGAGACCCCAAGAAGTTTAGCATGTACTTGATGATGGTGATGGCAGGTGGCGTAATGGCTCATTCGCTTATTCCACCAACTCCGGGACCTTTGTTTGTTGCTGAAGAAATGGGGATCGACCTGGGAACCATGATTATTGGAGGGTTAGTTGTTGGATCAATTACTTCGCTTTCGGGCTATTTGTTCGGAAAGTGGGCCAGTAAACGATGGGTTTTGCCGATGCGAGATACACCCGATATAAGTATCGATGATTTGAAGCAGTTCTCAGCAAGGGAAAATAAAGATTTGCCAAGCCTTTGGTTATCGTTAATGCCAGTTGTTTTGCCTATTTTGTTGATTACTGGAAACACGATCTCAAAAATGCTTACCGAAGGAAAAGAGGTAATGTTATCTCCGTTTGAAAAAGGGGCGACGAACTTTTTTGCTATCGTTGGAGATGCCAATATTGCTTTAACTCTTGCCGCAGGAGTGGGGATTTACCTTCTCTGGGTTAGGTTGAAAGATGTGAAAAAGTTTCAGAAATTTATCTATGAATCGCTAACCAGTGCCGGCGTGATTATTTTAATTACTTCAGCAGGTGGTGCCTTTGGACAAATGCTTCAGCAAACCGGGATTGGTATCCGGATTGAAACTCTGGCTGCCAATTATCAAATGGCTTTACTGCCCATGGCTTTTATCATAACAGCGGCGGTACGGTCAGCTCAAGGTTCAGCAACAGTAGCAATGGTCACAGCAATTGGTGTTATGAGTGGATTAGGAAGTAGTGCAGGCTTGCAATTTCATCCGGTGTATTTGGCTTTGGCAATCGGCTGTGGATCAAAAATATTTGCCTGGATGAATGATAGCGCATTCTGGATCATTTTAAGAATGAGTGGCATGGATGAAAAGGAAACCATCCGACATTTTTCGTTACTTTTAACTGTCATGGCAATTTCTGGACTTATTGCCATCATGATTCTATCAAGAGTATTTCCATTAATATAAACTGAAAATGAATGAAAACCCAATCATAATAAAAACAGCGGAAGGCGACAATGTTGGCGTTGTGGCCAATATGAAGGGCTTGCCTGCCGGAACTATTTTGGATGATGGAACAGAATTGACGCAAAATGTTCCAATCGGACATAAAGTTGCTCTGGTTCCAATTGCCAAAGGCGAAAAGATAGTCCGATACGGGCAGATCATTGGATATGCTGCTGAATCAATTGCTCAGGGAGGTTGGGTTCAGGAAAAACAGGTTGAGCTTCCTATCCCTCCCGATTTGGATACGATACCTTTAACGTCTGCTCCATTGAAGGAGCTTGAGCCTTTGGAAGGATATACCTTTGACGGATACCGAAATGCAGATGGAAGTGTGGGAACCAAGAATATGTTGGGAATTACAACCAGTGTTCAATGTGTAGCCGGATTGACGGATTACGTTGCGAAGCGCATTAAAGAAGAGTTGTTGCCAAAATACCCAAACGTTGATGGAGTTGTTGCAATGAATCATTCCTATGGATGTGGAGTGGCTATTAATGCTCCGGCTGCCGTTGTGCCAATTCGCACGATCAAAAATATGGCGACGAACCCAAATTTTGGAGGTGAAGTTTTGGTAATTGGTCTGGGATGTGAAAAACTGATTCCGGAAACCCTTTTGCCAGCAAGGAGTAATGATTCAACTAAATTACCTTCTATTTTAGTGATGCAAGATGAGTCTTTTCATGGATTTAATGAAATGGCCGAAGGGGTGATGAAATTGGCAGAAGAATATTTGAAAAAGCTCAATAAGCGAAAAAGAGAAACTTGCCCGGCCTCGGATTTAATTGTTGGAATGCAATGTGGAGGGAGTGATGCTTTTTCCGGGATTACGTGCAACCCGGTGGCTGGCTTTGCTGCCGACCTTATCGTACGTGCCGGAGGCAGTGTGATGTTCTCTGAGGTTACCGAAGTGAGGGATGCTGTTCATCTTCTGGTTCCCCGAACGATTAATCAAACTGTTGCTGAAAAATTGCTGGATGAAATGAAGTGGTACGACGATTATTTGCTGAAAGGGCAAGTTGATCGAAGTGCGAATCCATCTCCCGGCAATAAAAAAGGCGGTTTAAGCAATGTGGTTGAGAAAGCCTTGGGGTCTATTGCAAAATCGGGAACAAGTCCTATTGTTGATGTGTTGGCTCCTGGAGAGAAAATTCGCAAGAAAGGGCTTACTTATGCAGCCACACCAGCCAGCGATTTTGTATGTGGTACTTTACAAATGGCCTCAGGAATGAATATACATGTTTTTATGACCGGTCGAGGCACTCCTTACGGATTATCTATGGTTCCGGTGATTAAAGTTGGCTCCAATTCAAAACTCAGCAACCGTTGGTTCGATTTGATTGATCTTGATGCCGGGCAAGTAGCCTTGGGGCAGAAAACCATTGAGGAAATGGGCTGGGAGTTGTTTCAGCTAATACTGGATGTAGCCAGCGGTAAAAAACAAGTGGCCTGCGACAAATTAGGCTTGCACAATGATTTGGTTCTATTTAATCCGGGTCCTGTGACCTAGTCTCCTCAAATTTGAAAATATGTTACAGATAAAAGATATAAAAGGAGTCATCCCGCCAATCATCACACCGGTTGACAGTAATGAAAATGTTGATGTTAATGGGCTGAAGCGTGTCATCGACCATGTGATAAATGGGGGTGTGCATGGTGTTTTTGCTCTCGGAAGCAATGGTGAGTTTTATGCGCTTGATCACCAAAATCAGGCGAAGGCGTTACAAGCGACGGTTGAGCATGTTAATGGACGTGTTCCGGTATATTCCGGAGCTGGTGCAATTACAACCAAAGAGTGTGTCGCATTGGCTAAAATGGCTGAACGGTCGGGAGCCGATGCCTTGACTGTGCTTACACCGATGTTTATCAATCCCTCGGAGACGGAGATGTATCAGCATTTTAAAACGATTGCAGAAAGTACGAAAATGCCGGTTTTGCTATACAACAATCCCGGAAAAACAACCAACAATATTTCAGTTCCTTTATTGAAAAAACTTGCTGCTATCGACAATATCGTTGGAATAAAAAACACCAGTCTCGATTTTTCCCAAACAGTGCAATACCTGCATGCAACAGCAGATAATGAAAACTTTAAGGTGTTGGCCGGAACTGATTTCTACATCTATTCTACTTTGACATACGGCGGAGTGGGCTGTGTTGCCGGAACGGCTAATGTTGCACCAGCTTTGGTGGTGGATATTTACGACAAATTTTTAGCGGGAGATCATGATGGAGCTCGACAAGCACAATTTAAACTGATGCCTCTTCGGACAGCATACAGTTACGGTAGTTTTCCCGTGGTGATGAAAGACTGTTTGAATCTGATGGGATTAAATGTGGGACATCCAGTCAAGCCAATTGATCATTGCACAGAAGAACGCATGGATGCGTTGAAAAAGGTTTTACGTGAACTTCAACTGTTAGATTCGTTTCTATGAATACGATGAGAGACGATGCACAAAAGATAATTGATGAGGCTATACAGGCTGTATTACCAGAGAAGGCTGTTGAGCGAGCATTGAATTCGATGTCGGTAAAGAATGGCGCTGTTATCGTAGCTATTGGAAAGGCTGCCTGGAACATGGCAAAGGCAGCAAAGCATCAGCTAGGTGCTAAAATCAGTGGTGGGATTGTGTTGACCAAGTATCATCATTCAAAAGGCGACATTGAAGGGCTGGATATTTTTGAAGCAGGACATCCGCTGCCAGATCAAAACTCAGTCATCGGAACTTCAAAAATACTGGAACTAGTCAGTCAATTAACATCCGATGATGAAGTCGTTTTTCTAGTTTCCGGTGGGGGATCTGCACTTTTTGAAAAACCATTGAATGGCGTCACACTAAATGAAATTGTTTCGATAACCGATCAACTTCTAAGTTGTACCGCCAGCATTGTGGAGATAAATACGGTCCGCAAACATTTATCGGCGGTTAAAGGCGGGCGATTTGCCTCACATTGCAATGGCGCAAAAATTCATGCTGTTGTTTTATCTGACGTGATTGGCGATCCGCTGGATGCAATTGCTTCGGGACCTGCTTATCCTGATCAGTCAACTTCGGAAGAAGCTTTGGCTATCATCGAAAAATATAATCTTCAGATTACCGAAAATATTCGAAAAGCACTACAAGAAGAAACACCAAAAGTAGTTGAAAACTGTGAAAGTGTAATAACAGGAAGTGTTTCTGAATTGTGCGAAGCCGCCGCCGCAACTGCTTCAGCTTTAAATTATCATCCCTATGTTTTGTCTTCATACATTGAAAACGAAGCAAAAGAAATTGGGCGCTTTTTGGGGTCGATAGCAAGGGAATTAAAAAAAGAAAATAAAAGCCAATATGCTTTTCAAGCTCCTTGTGCCATCATTTTGGGAGGCGAAACAGTTGTGGATCTAAAAGGAAAAGGGAAAGGCGGTCGAAATCAAGAACTGGTATTGGCAGCTGCTATCGAGATTGAAAATCTTGATGATGTAATTATTTTCTCGCTTGGTTCGGATGGAACCGATGGGCCGACAGATGCCGCTGGAGGAATTGTGGATGGACAATCTATTTCCCGGATGAAATCAGCAGGCAAAAATCCCGCATTGATGCTTGATAACAATGATGCATACCATGCTTTAGAAGCAAGCAATGATTTGGTAATCACCGGACCAACAGGGACAAATGTAAACGATCTAATCGTTCTGCTATGTCGTTGATAAAGAGGGCTAAAAGAATACTAAGTTGTAATTAAATAACAAAAAAATCAAAAAGTTATGAAAATAGGTTTTATCGGTTTAGGAATCATGGGAAAACCCATGGCGAAAAATTTAATTAAAGCAGGACACGAATTAGTGGTACTCGACATTAAAAAGGAATCTGTTGCTGAGTTAGTGGCTCTTGGAGCTGAAACTGGAGAAAATGCAGCTGATTTAGCAAAAAAGGTAAAAGTGATTGTTACGATGCTGCCTAATTCTCCACAGGTTAAAGAAGTTGTTCTGGGCGAAGGTGGCGTAATTGAAGGAGCTACTTCCGGATCGGTGGTGATTGATATGAGTTCGATTGCTCCATTGGCCAGCCGTGAAATTTCGGCTGCTCTAGCAGAAAAAGGTGTTGAAATGTTGGATGCCCCTGTAAGTGGAGGCGAACCAAAAGCTATTGAAGGAACCATTGCTGTTATGGTGGGAGGTAAAAAAGAAGTCTTCGATGCCAATTATGATATCATGATGGCCATGGCTGGTTCAGTAGTTCACGTCGGGGATATTGGAGCAGGAAATATTGCAAAGCTTTGTAACCAGGTTGTTGTGGCTCTAAATATTGCCGCAGTATCAGAAGCCCTTGTTTTAGCTCAAAAAGCAGGAGTAAGCCCCGACCGGGTTTACCATGCAATTCGTGGGGGGTTGGCAGGAAGTACAGTCATGGATGCAAAAGCTCCCATGATGATGGACCGAAATTATGAGCCTGGATTCCGCATAGACTTACACATCAAAGATTTGAATAATGTGTTGGAAACATCCCGTGGGGTAGGAGTTCCATTACCTCTAGCTGCGCAAGTAATGGAAATTATGCAGGCAATCAAGCAGGATGGTTGTGGTGTCGAAGATCATTCAAGTATCGTCAAGTTCTACGAGAAATTGGCGAACATTGAGTTGGGACACTAATCAGGAAGGTAATTTTGGATGGTGTATTATTCAGGGTACTTTCGGATCGAGAGAATTGTGTCTAAAAGTACTCTGAATTTTAATAAAATTTGCGTGTTGTCTTTCAAAGGCCTTATACGGTATTTTTTCAGTAACATTCTTTACAATACGAATATGCAGGGGAAGACACTAGTCTAGACTAATAAATATTGATAGCTAACTAATTAAACAAATGAGGCTAATCATTCTTGTATTCTTTGTAACACTTTATGCTTCACTAGCAGCGCAAAACTACACGAACCCAATTATTCCGGGGTTTAATCCTGATCCATCTATCTGTAAAGCAGGTAATGACTATTATCTGGTAACTTCCTCATTTGAGTATTTTCCAGGAATTCCTATATATCATAGCAGTGATCTGGTTAGTTGGAAAATGGTGGATCATGTTTTAAGTCGGGAATCCCAGATTAATATGGAAGGATATCCAGCCTCAGAGGGAGTCTATGCCCCAACAATACGCTATCATGATGGTACGTTTTACGTTGTCGTTTCTGTTTTAAGAAGAAATCCCAGAAGAGTGAAGAATATATTGATCACTACCGATTCGTTAATGAGTCGCTGGTCGGATCCGGTTGAAATTACAAATAGCTCATTGTGGGGGATAGATCCATCGCTATTTTTTAATGAAGACGGGAGGTGTTACTTTACGGCCAATCGAAAAGATCAGGTAGCACAACCCTATTCCAGTTACCGTGAAATCGTATTACAGGAACTTGATCTCCGACAAATGAAACTAACTGGTCCGATCGACATAATCGGAAAAGCTGCTGTTGTTGGAGGGGCAACCGCTGAAGGTTCACATATATACAAAAAGGATGGTCACTATTACTTGCTGATTTCAGAAGGAGGAACACGAACCAATCATGCTGTAACGATCAGCCGAAGTGAAAAAATCAGAGGGCCGTACGAACAGTGTACTTATAACCCAATTTTAACACACCGTCATTTGCAGGAAACCATATCGCTGAGAAATATTGGTCATGCAGATATCGTTCAGACCCCAGATAATGAATGGTGGATGGTTTGTTTAGGAGTAAGGTTTACGAATGATTGGTCTCTAATGGGACGCGAAACATTTCTTGTTCCAATGATTTGGCCGGACAATTCATTTCCCATTATTAATCCGGGAAATGGATTGGTGCAAATGGAGTATCCTTTGCCTGGAATAGCGAAAGAAACGAATAATCTTGCAAATACTTTTTTTGATGATTTTAGTACCTCGATATTAAAACCGGAGTGGACTTTCTTGAGAAATAACCCAACGTGTTATGAATTTACCGATAATCGACAATTGAAAATAGACTTAAAAAAAATGACCGTTGCAGACTTGTCTTCTCCGGCTTTCATAGGGAAGCGCATTGAGAATTCTGATTTTGAAACGACCATAAAACTATCCTTTAGTGCGACGTCTGAATCAGAAGAAGCTGGATTGGTGTTATTGAGCAACAATGAAAATTACTTCCGGTTTACCTTATCAAAATCGAATATCCAGTTAAAAGAAACCATCAATGGGAGGACGATAATTCTTGCTAAAGAACTGCTTGAATATGACAAGGAGGTATATTTAAAGGTTTTGTCGAAGAATAGTCTAATGGATTTTTATTATTCAATGGATGGGAGAGATTGGCATTTGATAAAAAGGAGAGTCAATACCTCCTGTTTAAGGAATTATAAATATACTGGCAATTTTATCGGCTTGTATGGTACATCAAATGGAGAAGAAACAACGAATCATTTTTTGGTTGATTGGTTTAGGTATCATCAGAAAATCCATGGAAAATATAATTAAAGCAGGATACGAATTAGTGGTTCGCGATATTAGAAAGATATCAGAATCCCTTGTTTTAGATCAAAAAGCCGGAGTGAGCCCCGATCAGGTTTGCCAGGCAATTCCTGGTGGATTGGCAGGAAGTACAGTCATGGATGCAAAAGCTCCGATGATGATAGATCGAAATTATGAGCCTGGATTCCGCATTGACTTACACATCAAAGATTTGAATAATGTGCTGGAAACATCCCGTGGGGTAGGAGCCCTATTGCCTCTAGCTGCGCAAGTAATGGAAATTATGCAGGCGATCAAGCAGGATGGTTGTGGTGTTGAAGATCATTCGGGTATCATCAAGTTTTATGAGAAATTAGTTAACATCGAGGTTGCCCGGTAAGTTGATCCTGTTGTGAAACATATTCAGATAGTGATATTTTGTTTATGAAAACGATATCATAAATAATGGTTCTTGTGAACTTCTTTTAACTGCAAATGAGTCCGGGTGTAGTTTGAAAAAAATGAAATCTTAGCATGGGCGATTTGAAGTCCTGAGGAATATCTATTTTCCTCAGGACTTTTTTTGTGAATTTTCCTACTGCCTTGTAAATAGATGGGATTTAGGGTTTTCCTGTGTTTGTAGATGGGATTTAGCTCTCGTTTTTGACTTTCATTGCGAATTGAATATTTCGTAAAAAATTGATTCTGAAAATTTCGAAACTAAATTATTTGGATATCTTTATGGAAACGTTTACATTAGTGGTGTTTTTTATCGTTGTTTTTGCAGAAAGATGATGATTGTTTTGAAGGTTGAAAATCCGGGATGCTCTTTTTTGCCTCTATTTATAGCTATTTAAGAGGCTAGTTTGCAAAATGATGATGATTGAAGCTGTTGTAAACTTCTTTCTTATTTGAATGTTAACGATATCACAGTTAGTTAGATTGAATAGTTAAAGAGAGACTAAATTGAAAAACGTTGATAGATAATTAATAATTTCTAATTACTAAATTTTAATGCTTATGAAAAAATTTACGTTGCAAATTTTTATGATCGCTTGTATGCTTTTTACTGCAGGCTTTTCTTATGGTCAGGCAAAACCAGAAGATTACCCTACGATTGGACAATCTTATGTGAAGAGTGTTGAGACTCAATCCGGAGTTTTTACAATAGACTTTAATACAACAGCACCTACGAGTACGTGGACTCAAGACGAGGATACAACTATTTTTTCTTGGGGAAAAGCTCGAACTGGTCGAGGATTTGCCGTAACTGTGTGGGATGGCGAAGGCAATTCATTGAATCCAAATGAAGACTTTAAAGTCAGAAGTGGAAGGTTTAGAAGTAATGAAAATCCTAACCATGTTGCTAGTGTTGATTCTATGCAAGCACTTCTTGCGAAGTGGGAGGAAGTGCATGCCGGAACTGACAATGCTGAAAAAAATACTCTTAATGCTCATTCTGTATGTGTCTTTGACGTAGATGGAGATACAGCAAACCAAGCATATGGAGTACACCCTGGAATTTATAAAAAAGTAGAAGCTGAATTTGTATTTAGGTGGGCTGACATGACTTTGAAATCTGATTTTCAGTTTACAATTGATACCTATGATGCAGGAAATACAAATGAAACAGCTACTTATTCTCTACGTGTAAAGTTTAGCTCAATCGATACAACTGTAGTGGATTTCTACGAAACAGGAAGTGGGTTAAAGCAAGTTAATCTTGCTGAAGCTACCGGACTGGATATTTCTGATTTTAATGGTCAAAGCGAAGTCCATGTTTATTTAGCTACAGAGGGAACGAATACTCCAATTGCAGAAGGTGTTTACGATCCTGTAATCGTAGTTGATGATATGACCGTTACTTTTGCTTTGCCTGTTTGGGTGGAACCGGCAGCTGGTGTTGATACTCCTGGAATTCCTTTTACAAATGAAGATGACCCATTGGTAGGACCTATTGGAGAAGAAACTACATTGGGCATTGCTCTTAAAACAGAAGGTCGTTTAGCAGACTTGACAATTGTAGATAATTTATACTTAAATGGTCAAGGGGATAAGGTGAACAAGAAGCTTACTTTTGCTGAGACTGGCGCTGTTAAAGCAAATGATGGAAGCGGAAACTATACTGTCGATGTCGATTATACATTAGAACCCGCTATACTAGATGCTGGAACCATGCAGTGGACAAATCAAAAGATCACTATTCCTGCCCCTGCTGAAGGATCAGTGGATGATGACTTGATGCTTTACTTTGACGCTACTCCTCTTGAAGATGCATATAGCGCGAGGTTAGAACTCAACAACGGAAATCGTATTTTTTATGATGTGTTTATTGAAGGTGCTGCAGCTCCCATAGTTCAAGAGTGGAATATTAGTGATAGTGATTTTAATGCTCTTGGAGAAGTTACAGAGTCAACCACTATTAATGGTTTGACTGTTTATGCAACATCCGATAAGAAAATCACGGTTGATGAGAACTCAAAATCGATCGATGGGATGGATTTTACCTCTCGTTTAAAGTTAGGAGGATCTGGAACATTTACTGAAGGAACGCCTGAGTCAAGAATACTTGCTTTTGACGTTACAGGAAATTCAACGATTACTGTTGCCGCTATGTCTTCAAGCAGCTCAAGCGACCGCGAATTAACTATTGCAGCCGGAACTTCTGACAACGTTATTGGAACATTTCCTGCGTTAGGCGCATCGATTGGTAAACAGGAGTTTGAATATACTGGAGGACCTACCACAATATACATTTTCTCACCATCAAGTGGCGTTAACGTATATTACATAAAAGCAGTAACTGCTGCTCCGGAAGCCGCTAAAAAAGTCGCTTACTTGAATAGCAATGAAAAAGTAATGGCTGAAACCGCGACTCAGTTGGATAATGATCCAATTATTCAGATGTTGATGGCTGATCCAAATATTGAATTAGATGTTATTCTTGCACCTACAGATACTGCCTCGTTAGACTTATCAGGTTATGATGCTGTTGTTGTACAAGAGGGTTGGAGCTCTTCGGGTGCTATTTATAACCCGGGTGCACCTCTTGGGTTAGCAAGTATTCCAGTACCATTTGTATATAATAAGGTATATGCAATGAAAGCGGGGCGTGGATTTGCAGACGGTGCTGCTGGTAGTGGTGGCGAAGAAGAAGGTACATTGTCCATTAAAGTAGAAGAAGCTAACCAGACAAATGAACTATTCAATGGTATCACATTCGATGCCGGTGTAGCGCAATTGTTTAATACAGGTGCTGATGATGACGGTAGTGATGGACGTAATAAAGGATTGCAATATGCAACTGATGTTGTTATCTCTGCTGAGAATACATTGCTTGCTTCAGGTGTAAATGATCCTGAAAATGCGACAGTCTGTATTAATGACATTCCTGCAGGTGCTACTGTCGGCTCAGAGACTCTTCAGGCACGGATGATCTCAATACCTAATAACACAGGTGCGATCAATAAAGATAATGGTACCAATCTAACTTCTGCTGGACTAACATTGTGGCGTAATGCTGTTTATTCAGCGGCAGGGCTGACTGTACCGACAACTCCTGTTGAGGCGTTTGAGGTTCCTGTTTCAACTTTGGCAACATTATCTGCCTCTGTTGGCGAAATGACCCCTGACTTTGATCCAAGTGTAACCACTTATCAGTTGGTTCTTCCTAAGGGAACAGCAGCTGTTACTTTGTCGGCTACAGCAACAGATGCAGAAGCAACGGTAACAGTTCCTGGAGAAACAGCAGTTACCGAGGGAAATGATATAAGTCTGGATGTAGTGGTTGTCAACTCATCGGAAAGCGATACAACTACCTATACGGTAAATGTTCACCTTATTGCAACGGCAGTAAATCAACTTGATGAGTCTGCTTCAGTGCGTGTTTATCCAAATCCGGCTTCTGATTATGCAAGAGTTAATTTCTCTGCTGATAGGAACGGAAGTGCTTTGTTTACGCTTTATTCTATCACAGGTAGACAAGTACTGGAGGCGAATAAATCCTTTACCAAAGGTATTAATGAGATGACTATAAGTACATCTGATTTTTCAGAAGGATTGTACATTTATAAATTGAAAATTGACGATAAAGTCTCTACAGGTAAATTGAATATAGTTAAATAGTTTTGAATTACTAGTTTGAAAATAAAAGTGGAGCATCTTGTTGATGTTCCACTTTTACAAATTTAAAAGCTGAGTTCACCAGTAATTTTATCATCCGAAAACTGACTGAGATTGAGAGGAATACGAGCAATCTAAGTTTAAAAGGAATCGAAAGTGTTTATTAGAGTAGAACGAGATATTGAAACTGATAAGAGCAAAACGACAGATCTTCGTTTTGATAACAAACATTTGAATTTTTCATGTGTAAATAGAAATTCCTCTGCGAAATATTCGCTTGGTTTAAATCATTCACTTGAAAGTGATAACGTATTAACAGACAGAGAACAGCCAATAGATAATGTTGAAACCTTAATAGAAACAATAAAATATTTTGAGCGGTTATTTGTAACTCAAAGGCGGCCTGACAGTATGCACAAGGTACTCAATCATCTTATTGAAATGATATGTGCCTCTCCAAATATATTCTGTCAACTGTCGACTTTCCAACAAAAGACCTTGTCCAACCAAAATTTGTTCCAACCAATCGACTGCGCTTCCTACTCCATTGAAAAAGCAATGGAAGCACTCGTATATAGCTTCGAGTTGATCGGTTGTAAAAACAAAAACAAAGTGCTTGAAGCAATCGCTCAGGAAGGAATTCGATTAATTACTCAAAATTTAGAACATGCCAGCTGCGAGAATGAGAGTCTTTATTCGAAGCAAAAAGTGATATTTGGTATTATTTTGGCACAAATTTGTTTTAAACTACAAGCATATAGTCCACTGTACGCTCTTGCTTATCCTGTTGCAACCACAGCAAAAATACCTATAGATCAAGCAAAACGTATTATGCTTCCACATTGGGTGGAATTTAATTTTGATGAAAAAAAAGATGATTATAATAAAGTTGTGGACTGCTTAGTGCATGCAGAGAGCAAAAAGAACTCGATAGAAGGACTACAGTTACTTAAGAATTTGGTGACAAAATACACCACTATTCATAAAATTAGGGAACTTCAGATTTGTAAAGACGAAATCGTAAGTATGGCTTACTTGGCGATGGATCGAACAAAGCTCTTAAATAACAATATACGCGACCTCTCATTTACAAATGTCATTTATTTGTACCTGAAGGCTTATTAGTGTGTATTGCATAAAATGCCAATAGAAAATTATATAAACAATCAAAAAAGGAATAAACGATGAAAGAAAAAATTTTTACACTGTTTTTATTCGTCTTGATCGGCGGAAGTATGAGTTTATATGCTCAGGTATTAAATACGGGAACCGGGGTAGAATGGGGAACGTTAGGAGCTAGTGAACCTCTGGTTCTTGATGAAGATTTTCAAGGGTTCGAATTTTTTCACTCTGATGAAATGCCGAATGACGGAAATAGTTCTCATTCTATTGATCCTATAAGTAATGATACTATTTTTGGATATAAAAATGATACTGTTGAAGCTGCCATTTTAGGTAGCTGCTGTACTACGGTAAAATATTACTACTACCAGTGTGCATTTGCGCCTGAATGGAAAACAGCTTATGCTTTTCGTGATTCGACTGATAATACAACAAATGTTTCGGATGGATTTGTAGAAATAAGTAGAGACTATCCATATGGTGCCGAGCCGTTTACAGTTCATGGGTGGTTTGTTGTTGACTTGAGGGCGATTGATTTTGTTGAAGTTATTCAATGGTCACATTCAAGCACCGGGGGTAATAAACGGGGTGTAATGTGTGAGTTCAGCCTTGATGACGGCGCGAACTGGGACACTTTACGTTATCAGCCTGGGAATACATGGGCTTTGAGTTTTACTAAAGATCCAACTACAGGAGTTAAAACATCAAACGGATATCGGTGTGATCCATCAGCTTATGGAATGACATGGGAAGACGGTATTTATACGTCAAATGTAATGTTGCGCTTTGCTGAAGCGGGAGGGCAAACTCCACGGATTCATGATCTGAAAGTATACGGTACGTTTGTACGTCCTACATCTTCGAAGGAAATAGATGTTGAGGAGCTCAACATATATAGTTTCAATAAAGAAATTAATATTTCAGAGCCAGCCAAAGTTGCGGTATATAATCTCAGTGGTTCGCTGGTAAAATCGGCAGACGAAGCAACTACTATTTCTATGGATGATATGCCTGATGGAATTTATTTGGTTAAAGCCCAGGCGGGAAATAAGTTAAAAACTTCAAAAGTATTGATTAAATAATTGACGACATAACAATTTATTTTGGAAGAGTGGCTTAAGGGTCGCTCTTCATTATAATTGATCGTTTACCATGAAGCAGAAACACATTCAAAAAAATAATGCAGAAGTCTAATTAAACAAACTTAGTCTTAATGAAAAAAACTATTAGGAAAAAGAAACTAGATCAAAAAATTAATCGGTTTCTTATCAGATCCATCCCTTTCATATTTTTAGTTTTCGCCCAGATACTTATTGTTTCTACTTCATTTGCGCAGAAAGATCAAATTACAGTGTCAGGAAGCGTTACTGATGAGTCAGGTGAACCCATGATTGGGGTTAATATTATTGTTAAAAATCAGATTCGCGGAACAATTACCGACATTGATGGTCATTACACCTTACAGGTCAGCCCAACAGACACCTTGCAAATCTCATTTATTGGCTTTGTTACAGAAACAATTCCAGTAGGTGGACGAGCAACTATTGATGTTGTGCTAGCTGAAGATGCAACTGACCTTGATGAAGTTGTGGTTGTTGGGTACGGTGAAGTAAAAAGAGCTAATCTTTTAGGTTCTGTTTCCAGTATCTCGGCGACAGAAATTGAAGATATACCTGCAACGAGCCTTACCAACTTATTGGAAGGTAGGTTAGCCGGAGTGTCTGTTTCTCCAGCTCAGCCCACAGGTAACCCCGGAGCATCAACCCGTATTCGGATTCGCGCTGAAACCACTTTTGGAAACTCAGGAGCAGGGGCGAAAGATCCATCTCCATTGTATATTGTCGATGGTTTTGAGGTCTCTCAGGAAGAATATGATATTCTTGATCCCTCGGAAATCGAAAGTTTTTCAGTCCTTAAAGACGCTTCTGCAGCAGTGTATGGAAGTAAAGGAGCTAACGGAGTTGTTTTGGTGAAAACCAAAAGAGGAAGAGAGGGGAAACTGAGGGTAAGCTATTCAGGTAGTTATGGTATTATGGATGCAACTCAGCAGACCGAGATGATGACCGCATTTGATCATGCTCGAGCTATTAATACCCGCAATGTTGATGATCCAACTGTTTTGGTTTCAGCTTCAGAATTAGAAAAGATGAAAAATTTAAACTATGATTGGTTGGAGGAAGCCTGGCAGCCTTCTTCAATTACACGTCATACAATGAACTTCTCAGGAGGTACTGAAAAAGTAAAATATTTTGCAGGAGGTACCTATGTATATACAGAGGGAAATTTCCCGGGACTAGGTGTTGGAAAATATTCCTACCGTCTTGGTCTTGATGCAAATATTACTGATCAATTAAAAATATCTGCTACCATTGCTCTTGATAATCGTGATTATAAACGACCCTACATTTCAGGTGCAGGAAATAATACTATGGAGGACTTATTTCAGGAGCTACTGCAGGCACCAAAATGGACCCCGTCATATATTGACGGATATCCGGTAGCAAATAACCTGGATTTTAATCCGTTATATTTATTTGAGACAAATAGCTATAAACAAACAGAGAATAAGGGAAATACTGTTAATATTCGTTTGTCGTATGAATTTGAAAATATAGAAGGATTGGCTGCGTCGCTATCATACAGTCGAAGGGAAGGTCATAGTTATTCGAAAGACTATCTGATTCCTTACACGCTGTATGAGTTTAAACTTCAGGATGACAATAAGTATATAATCGGGAATGAAATTAATACCCCAGTAACTGTTCAGAATAGTAATAGAATTTCTGAAACCTATGGGTTCAATCAAAACTATCAATTAAACCTGAATTTGAATTATAACCGTAAAATAGAAAAACACAATATTGCTGCCTTTTTAACATACGAACAGTCGGAAGGAAATTCCCATGACTTTAGAGCTTTGGCAGAAAATATTGAAACTTACGGTCTGGAAATTCAAGATGCTTTTCAAACAAAGTTTACAAATGGAGCGATGTATGAAAGCGGCGATCTTGGTGCTGTATTTCGCTTAAACTATTCATACGACGATAAGTATTTGTTCGAATCAACGTTTAGATACGAAACCACAACCAAGTTTGCACCCGGAGAAAGGGAAGGGTTATTCCCATCTGCATCAGTTGGTTGGGTGGCTACTCAAGAAGACTTTGTTAAAGATAAATTGTCTTGGGTTGATTTTTTAAAACTACGCTATTCAGTGGGATTAACCGGTTATGCCTCAGTATCTCCGTATGAATACAACTTAAAGTTTACGTTGTCTAACGATCGGTATTTATTTGGAAGTGAGACCCCTGTTGGAGGTATTGGTATTGGGGGACAAACAGATGTTGTGAGTTCGGGTGTAAGTTGGGAGAAATCATTGATGCACAACTTAGGATTAGATATGAAATTTCTGGATAGCCGTTTGAACGTTAATCTGGATGCCTACTACACCTACCAGTATGATATCTTAGACAAAAGAACAGTTGAATTTCCCGAAACTGCAGGTTTAGGTCAATTGCCGGGTGAAAACCTGGGGCGACTGGAAGCTTGGGGGTACGATATGTCGATCGGTTATCGAGGGCAAATAACAAATGATATTTATTGGAATGTAAATGCAATTTTCTCATATGCAACTAACCGTGTATTAGAAAGGCCTACCGAGTACGTTCCTTCTGATTTTCGGTATCCAATTGGTCAGAGTACATCGGCGGCAGGACGCGAAGAGGGATACATCTCACATGGGATTATCCGTAGTCAGGCACAGCTGGATGCAATTAATGCCGAATGGAACGAAAGATGGGGCTATGATTACCAGATTGAAGGTAAACCAGCCGGTTTGGGAGCCTTGCATTTTGAAGATATTGGACGTCCGGGAAATACCGGTGCAGGAGAACCACGTACTGTTTTTGAACCGGATGGAGTAATTAATGAGTTTGACATGACCTATGTTGAGCGAATTGGTGATAAGTTAACGTGGAGACATTTTTTACCTTCGAATGTGTCTATTGGCGGAGGATGGAAGAACTTAAAGGTAAGTATGCTATGGGGAATGGCTTATGGTGTCTCTAATCAGGCTGTAGATAAATTAGCTCGTACAGTTCCTACAACAGACGAGAATTCACCAGCTTTCTGGAAAGATTTCTGGACTCCGGAAAATCCAAATGCCAAGTATCCCAGCCCGTATTATGCCACATCAAATCAGTGGGTTTCAACATTCTGGATGAAGGATGTTTACCAACTTAGGTTGAAAAACCTTAACATCTCTTACAGTTTACCTAAAGAACTAACTAAAAAGTGGGGAGTTCCGGAATTACGAGTGTTTTTTGCAGGAACAAACTTGTGGTCTCCAATCAGTACGTTCGACTATAAAGAAGATGCTATAGCACGTTACAATACGTATCCGTTATTAAGAACGTTTAGCCTTGGGTTAAATTTCAAACTGTAATGAAAATTAAAATTCGACAAAGTATATTATGAAACGTAATACACAAAATATCAGATTAATTCCCTTGCTCCTATTATTTCTTATTGCTATAGGGTTCAATGCTTGTAAGGATGTATTGGAAAAGGAAGACCTTAATGTGTTGAACGAGGGGATTTGGGATGACCCCGCCCAAGCGCAGTTATATGTAAATAACTTATATGTGAAAAATATGCCGATTGACTATTTTGGAGAATACAGTCAGTTGAGTGATGAAACATATTCTCCGGAAGAGCAATTCAATGACTTAATGTATGGATTTAAAACTTCAAGCGATGTTAACGCGGTAACAGTCATGCATAAAGACAAATTTGAGTTGATACGCCATATTAATATTGCTCTTGAAGGCTTGGAAGGTTCTCCACTGGATGAGGAAATAAAACAAGAGTTGCGAGGGCAGGCTTTATTTTTTAGAGCGTGGCGGTATTGGGAGTTAGTGCAACTTTATGGAGGTGTTCCAATCGTTAAGACTGTTCAAGATCCCTATAATGAGGATCTTGATGTTCCAAGGAGTAAAGCTTCAGAATCAATCGATGCTATTATTGCAGATTTGGATGAAGCAATTGCGGTATTGCCTGTGGATTGGACATTGGATTCAGATGATGGGCGGATTACTAGTGGAGCTGCGGCTGCATTTAAAGGACGTGTTTTACTTAACTGGGCTAGTCCGTTGTTCAACCCGAACAATGATCAGAGTCGCTGGCAACGCGCATACGATGCCAATGTACAAGCTATTGATCTTTTGGGGCAGATGACGATTCCTCGGGGCCTGTATCCTGATTTTGATGGGATTTTTACCACCGATGTTTTGAGTAATAAAGAGGCAATTATTTATAAGCGCTTTAGTTTAAGTGCTGGAACTGACTATACTCATGGTTGGGAAAATAGTGTACGTCCTCCTTCGGGCGGCGGAAATGGTGGATTTTCTCCAACATGGGAGTTAGTTCAAGCCTTCCCTATGGCTGATGGTAAATTAATTAATGAGCCAGGATCAGGATATGATGAGACTTATTTTTGGCAAAATCGCGATCCTCGTTTTTATGCGACTGTTGCCTATAATGGTTCAGAATGGGATATGGCCGGTCGTGATGAAACAAATGTTTGGACTTTCAGAAACACGCTGGAGAATAACCGAGTACCTTCGTCAGGATTTTATAATAAGAAAGCTTCTGATCCAACTATTGCTCGCGAAGATATTTCACAAACAACTACTGCGTGGATTGAGCTGCGCTACGCTGAAGTATTGCTCAACTTTGCCGAATGTGCTAATGAGCTCGGTAAAACCGGAGAAGCACTTGAAAAAGTTCGTTCAATTCGGGAACGTGCTGGAATTGAATCAAACGGAGGAGATTATGGTATCTCCGATTCAGTTTCTAAAGAGTTATTGCGTCAAATCATTATGATTGAACGTCAAGTTGAATTTGCTTTTGAAAATAAACGTTATTGGGATATTCGTCGTCGATTGCTATTCCGAAATGATATGGGAGAATATGTAAAAAGACTTAATGGTACAATGAGAACTGGATTTACCTACCGTGCGCTTGCCGGTTGGAATGCTCCGATAACTGATGAAGCATCACCCTATTTCGGACAATTACGTATTGATACCGCTTTAGCCAATGGTTACCTGGATTTAAACGATGTGGAAAGTTTTAGTCAATATTTTTCGATTAGTCCCCGAACATTGGATATTTATCAAGGTGCAAATCAAAATATAAACTACCCTGAGTTGTATGACTTTTTCGCTATTCCAACTTCAATTATTGAAAAGAGCCCGGCTGTTGAACAGACTGAGGGATGGCTTAATGGTACTTTTGATCCTTTAGCCGAATAAGAGAGTTGGGGATGAAGATTACATACAACTTGTAAATCCTGCGAATATAATGTAGAATTAAATAGCTATATCGTTTATCGTTTGATCAAACGATAAACGATATAGCTATCGGGTTTTAGCAACTAATCGCATATGGTCAATTTGACCAATCAAAAAGCAAATATTGAATTACATTAATTAAAACAAAAAAAAATTGGATAAAATGAAGAAGTTAGGATTTTTACTAACCTTGTTTATGATTAGTTTCAGTCAAGTTCATGCACAATATCCGGATATTCCGGAAGATGTTCAGAAGGCTGCAAAGGAATTGATTGAAGAGACGTATCAACTTTCGGATGAGGCTTGGGAAAAAGCGAAACCAATTGTTGATAAACAAGCAGAGGAAGGCCGTCCTTATATTCCATGGGCAGGTCGTCCTAGTGATTTGCCGCAGGCTAAAATTCCTGCGTTTCCCGGTGCCGAAGGTGGTGGCATGTATACCATTGGCGGTCGAGGTGGAAAAGTAATTACAGTGACTAGTTTAGCTGACCATGGCCCCGGAACATTGCGCGAAGCTTGCGAAACCGGTGGTGCACGAATTATTGTTTTTAACGTGGCCGGTATTATCCGTCTTGAGAGACCGATTATTGTTCGTGCTCCATATGTCACAATTGCCGGACAAACTGCTCCTGGTGATGGTGTTTGTCTTGCTGGCGAGAGCTTCTGGATAAATACTCACGATGTAATCATCAGACACATGCGCTTTCGCAGGGGAGAAACCTGGGTTGGTCGCCGCGACGATGCGATTGGTGGTAATCCGGTTGGTAATATCATGATTGATCACGTTTCAGCAAGCTGGGGATTAGACGAAAATATGTCCATCTATCGCCATATGTGGAGTGACGGAACAGGTAAAAAAGATCTCAAATTACCAACTGTAAATATTACCATCCAGAATTCGATTTTCTCAGAGGCATTAGATACCTGGAATCATGCTTTTGGAAGTACACTGGGAGGAGAAAATTGCTCGTTCATGCGCAATCTTTGGGCGAATAACGCCGGTCGGAATCCTTCGATTGGTTGGAATGGAGTTTTCAATTTTGTAAACAATGTATTGTTTAACTGGGTACACCGCTCTGTTGATGGTGGCGACTATACTGCAAAATTCAATATTATCAACAACTATTTCAAACCAGGTCCGGCAACTCCAACTGACCGCCCGATAGGACATCGGATTTTGAAACCGGAGTCAGGTCGTAGTACCTTAACACATCGTGTTTATGGTCGTGCTTTTGTTGATGGAAATATTATAGAAGGAAACGAAAAAGTGACAAATGATAACTGGGCCGGAGGAATTCAGCTCGAAGATGTCCCGGATAAAAATAATCCTTATACGGAAGTGTTGTTATCTGACGATATCAGTAAGTATAAAGACATTGTTTATTGGGATGAGCCTTGGGAAATGCCTTATATGACAATTATGCCAGCCAGACAATCATTCGATTATGTGTTGGAAAACGCAGGTGCCACTTTACCGGTGAGAGATGCAGTTGATCAACGTATTTCAAGAGTTGTTCGTACCGGAGAAATAGAGTATGCCGATGATATTAGCTTGGACGGAATTCCAAAATTTAAACATCGTCGTTTGCCCGAGGACAGTTATAAAATTGGAATTATTACCGATGTTTCGCAAGTAGGCGGATACCCCGAGTACAAAGGAGAACCATACGTTGATACGGATAAAGACGGAATGCCTGATGAATACGAACAAAAGTATGCTGATTTGGGCTTTGATCCGAATGATCCGTCAGATGCCAACGAAGATTGCAATGGTGATGGTTATACAAATATTGAAACGTATATTAACGGGATCAACCCTCGATACAAAATTGATTGGACAAACATGAGTTTCAATTACGACACACTCGGTGAGAAGGGTGGAGTAAAATAAGCTGTACAGAATCTTTGGGTTAGTTTTAGGTAAATAGTTTTAGGCCGGTTTCATTTGTTGAAGCCGGCCCTTTTTTTGCTTCAATACTTTTACCAGCCAGGTAGCGTTGCTACTTTTTCTTTCGCTTAAACAATTGTATAATATCACTTAGCCCAATTGTTAAGCCTAAGTTTGTTGGGTTGGGATCATACGGATTCGTATCAATCCCTTTGTATTTAGGTGTAAGATAGCCAACCTGACGTATTTCGCGGTTGAGCTTAACGATGTTTTTGTTAAAATTTTGATAGTCTCTACGATAAGGCTCAGTTCCTACTAAATTCAATTGATACCTTCGGTAAGGGATGTAATGGTTGTTTTGTGTCGCTCGTTTTTGATTGGCGTAAATTACTTTGGCTTGCAGCGACATGTGATTGACCATCAAGGAATCCCCTTCATGCAAAAAAATCGTAAATCGACCTGTGCTGTCGGAGGTTACAATCTTGGTTGTTCGGTAATTTATAATGTGTGCGTTTTCAACAGGAATAGAATCTTCAGAAAAAATATAACCGCTAAAAGTGATGGTTTTGTCTTCTTCTGGCGATTTCGGTCTGACCGTGCCACACTTTTCGGTTTAAACCGTGCCACTTTGGGAGATGCTGCAATTATACAAAAAATTTAATCTTCATTCTTCAA